>JAQYVS010000258.1 GCA_030145365.1 Desulfofustis sp.
TTCATGAATAACTTGACCTGTTCTGGGGTGATGGCCTTGCCTGACATTCGTCCACCTTTTGGGGGAAATGTCGGCAATCTTAGCCGGAAAAAGCGGCCAAGATAGTTGTCACCGACCGGACAAGTTAATTGTCACCTAACAATACTATGACATAGTGAATGCAGAGGACGTTGTTTACAACGGAATTGACGTTGAAGAATACAACGAAAAAGAGGAGCCCGATAAAGAAAGCTATTTATTCACTATAGGCAGAATAACCCGTGACAAGGGACAGGATAAGGCGATAGAAATTGCAAAAAAACGGGCTCTAAACTTATCATTGCCGGTTGTGTCCAGAACAAACCCTCTGATAAGGAGTTTTTTGCAGGCTTGAGGAATTCCATAGACCTATCCGTCGAAGTCGGTAGAAAACCGGTTGATAGTAATTATTACGACAGAATAATAAAGCCGTTACTGGACTGTGATAAACAGATTATCTACATAGGAGAAATTAGCAGTGAGCATAAAAAGCATTGGTACCGGCATGCCAGGGCTACCTTGTTCCCTATACAATGGGGCGAGCCGTTCGGACTTGTCCTTGTCGAATCTATGGCATGCGGCACACCAGTCATCTCTTTAAACAGAGGCGCTGTTCCAGAAGTTGTGGTACACGGGAAAACCGGGTTTGCGGTAGATTCCATAGGCGCTATGGTGAATGCAGTTGGCCGTATAGAAAGTATTAGCCCACGTGAATGCCGGAAACATGTGCAGAATAATTTCTCTATAGAAAGTATGGCTGGTAAATACATAGAACTATATCGTCAGATACTCGGCAACCGTAAAGAATCAGACCGCCGCATCATGCCTTCAATCGGCCATCACTCCAAACTTTTGCCTCACAGCACAGAAGCAGCATAGGAAACCATGCCCAAAGATATTCCGGTAAGCAACGGTAATCTTCTTATAAATTTTGACTCTGATTATCGAATCAGGGACGTATATTTCCCCTTTGTAGGACAGGAGAACCATTCAAAAGGAAACCCTTTCCGGTTTGGAGTTTGGGTTGATGGACGCTGCTCCTGGATGGGCCCGGAATGGGAAAAAGACCTGAGGTATCATGATGACAGTCTTGTGACTGATGTTTTCTTGAAAAACGAGTCACTAGGGCTGGTGCTACGCTGCCATGACATGGTTGATGTGGACCTGAATGTATATATTAAAAAAATTGAAATCAACAATCTTCAGGACAATGAGCGTCAGGTAAGACTCTTTTTCTGTCATGACTTTCATCTGTATGGCTATGATATCGGAGACACAGCCTATTTTGATCCAAGACCTCGTTCCATTATCCACTACAAGGCTAACCGCTACTTTCTCATTAATTGCTGGAAGTCTGGGGAGCATGGTGTAAACCACTATGCCTGTGGCGACAAAGAGGTGCCGGGCCGGGAAGGAATATGGAAAGACGCTGAAGATGGAAAACTCAGTGGAAACCAAATCTCATGGGGTTCTGCTGATTCTGCTATTGGAATATGGATGCATGTTTCTCCAGGCGGAAAAGCTACAGCTTATTACTGGATTGCAGCGGGAACCCATTACGATGAAGTTGCTCAACTTAACCAGGACGTGATAGAGAAGACGCCTGATCAGTTAATGAAACGCACATCGGATTACTGGGAAGCGTGGGTCACAAAGGAAACCCGGTTCTTTGGAGACTTGCCAGAATCTGTCACTAAGATATACAACCGCAGTCTCCTGGTTTTAAGAACCCAGATAGACAACAGGGGAGCTATAACCGCGGGAAATGATTCGGATATAGTCCGTTTTGGAGGAGATACGTATTCTTACATGTGGGGGCGCGACGGAGCTTTTGTGGCTGCTGCGTTGGCAAAGGCTGGTTATACCAATATATGCATGAAGTTTTATGATTTTTGCGCCCGAGCGCTAACAGAGGAAGGGTATCTTTATCAGCATTATAATCCCGATGGATCACTGGCCAGCAATTGGCACCCGTGGCTGGTGGATGGAAAGGCAGTTCTTCCGATACAGGAGGACTCGACCGCTTTGATTCTTTGGGCGCTCTGGATACATTACGAGAGTTCTAAAGACATAGAATTCATCAGACCTTTCTATGACAAGCTTATTAAGAAATCTGCTGACTTTATGGTAGCTAACCGCGATCCTGATACTAAACTGCCCATCCCTTGTTATGACCTCTGGGAAGAGCGTTTTGGAGTGCATACTTATACTGTAGCTTCAGTTATTGCCGGTCTTAGGGCGGCAGCAAATTTTGCACGACTCTTTCTGGATACCGCATTGGCAGAACAATACGATAAAACAGCCGAAGAAATAAAAGGGGGTCTTACTAAACATCTCTACCACAACGAACTGAAGAGATACGCCCGTTCAGGTCACAGGAAAGGCGAAGGCTATGAGCTCGATGAAGTGATCGATGTCAGCTTATCTGTGCTCGTAATCCTGGGGATATTACCTCCCGATGACCCGCGGATGGCAGAAACAATGGAGTCGATACATCAGCAATTATGGCTTAATACCCCTGTTGGAGGCTGTGCCAGATACCAGAATGATGTCTATCATCGGCCAGACGATTGCAAGGCAAATATACCTGGCAATCCCTGGTTTATCTCAACGCTCTGGTTGGCCGGATTTTATATAGCCCGTGCCCAAAGCCTTCAGGAACTTCAAGAAGCCATACCTTATCTTGAATGGTGTACGAAGAATGCTCTTCCCTCCGGTGTGCTTGCGGAGCAGGTGCACCCCCTAAACAAATTGCCTCTTTCCGTTTCACCACTTACCTGGAGCCATTCCTCCTTTGTGTGGGCGGTTCTGCAGTATGCTGATAAATACAGCTCACTAAAATCTCTGGCATAAAGCGAACTGAAACCATTCTGCTTTTTCAGCCGGGTTCAATCGAATTGTGACTTATCACTTTCCATGAATTTAGAGTTCTTTCATTGAAAAATAATATCAATGCCTGAGTGGCTATGATGCCACGTTTGCGAGTTAATCAGGTAACAGCGAACCCGACAAAAAGGTATTCGCTTACAGTTTCCGTTAACCTAAATCAATTGGTATCTACTCAGAGACGAAAGAACCCGTTCCCTTTGCGGGTTGTTACTGCCAAGGTGGAACTGAGGATAGTGTTGAGGAGTATACTCACCTCTGAGGTCGGCGCCTCCATGCAGGCCTCGTTAAATCAGAGTTGATAATGCCACCAAGGACATCATTGCGATAACAAAAAGCCCCGCTCCAATAAAAATAGTAGTCGGGGATAATGAAGTTTTCGTGGTCTGCATTTATTTGTACTCCATGATGTAGGATTAGACATCTATTTGGGGTCTGCAGTTCGGGCGGGGCTGGCAATTTTTATCACCGCCTCTCTTTGCGAGCATACCCTATCTGGGAGTACCTTAAACAATAGACCATTCTTGTCTGATAGTAATAATTATCTTTTCTGTAGCAGGTGTTCCTACAGACAAGCTTGAGCAATGGCAACGGATAGAAACAGAGCTGAACCCCGACAAAGGCTGCCGTATTACTAGTTGGATACGTACTGAAAAAACCAGAAATGATCCATCTCACTAAATCTGTGGTCACAGCCTAAATCAGTGGTCAACTCGATAAGCTCAGACTCTGTTGGAAAATTTTTGAGTACTTGATAGCGCTCACCAGAATCTGTTTCTCGCTCCTGAAATGTGTTTCCTTGGTCGTCTGTGTGCGAGAGAGGTAAACGTTCACACTGTGCACGGGAATTATCGAGCAAGAACACCGTAGCGCCTGAATCAAGATGACTATGTAAGGCTGCTAGCCATTCTCTCCGACGCTCCACGGGAATATGTGAAAACCAAAGACCTGCGAATGCACCATCGAACCCACCTTCGATATTATCCATTGAGTAAGCATCAGCAACGCGAGTCTCTACCGCACACTTCGTATCCCGAAAGTTGATTTGAGCCAGTGCTTCAGCCGTGATGTCAGTTGCAAGGATGGATTTGGCGCGCTGACTAACAAATTGTGTCCAGTATCCGGTCCCCGCTGCAATCTCCACCACATTCTTGCCATCAAATTGATCAGGAATGTAATTTTCAAGGAACCGGAGATTGTCTTGTCTCTCAGGATAGGCGTACACGCGGTCGTAGACTGGAGCACGTTCCTTGTAGTAGTCCTTCATTTCCCTGTCGGATTGATTTGCATTCATCTGTCAGTGATCTCCATGTTTTAACCAAGTATCCCTTTCAGCAATTCACAAAGTCAACTTCTGCTTCGAGTCGGCAACAAGCTATTGCATCGCAAAATTCCCACGTCCGCTATCTGGAAAATGCTCGGAGCTTTGCTAGATTCTCAGCATTATTCCTGATGGTTTTTGATACCGACCACATACCGGTCGATCAGATTTCAGATTGGTACAGCCAGACCCGGCCAAAAACTGGCGTCAAGTCTTATTATTTCCATTCGAATTGTGTCAGTGTATTTCGGAACGGATAAAAAAAACCGGGTGACCGACCTTGATGAGTGTTTTGAAAAAGTCGCGTGTATTAGGGTCAGGTTAAACTGGCTGTCGAGCACGGACATTTGCGGCGCAAAAAACGCAGTCCGCTTCCAGAAAAGCACTGTTTATACCGCCACCCAATGCAGCCCTGCTTTGGTGGGGTTTCCCATGTATTAAAGATTTCAGGTTTCGGGCCGTATCACCTTGTATGTACTTCGACTTTTACATCAAAAAATGTCCCAAGTGCGGCTCATACGATGCTGATCGCGTGATAAAGTCGTTCTCGGAAAAAGTTCTCTCCAGAAAAAGAAAGTTTCGTTGTAATAACGACAACCATATCTTTTTCCAGAAGAAGCGGTAAAGACCTCGCCCTAAAATCGATTTGGGCATTGTGTATTTGGTGGCCCGCGAACATCTTGGTTCTGACACGAACAGCCAGTCAGGGTCGGATCGCGCCTGTTGCATTGCACAATACGGACGACAGCTTTCCGGGTACATGTTCAAATCCGGTACTGTGTTGCGCCCAGCTAGTACAGACCTGTGCTTGGGACGGAGGGTAACCCCCCGTCCCTAACATAATCCCAGACCGTCAGCTTAGTGACTGCCTTTCTTCATCCCCTTCTTCATCCCTTTCTTGCTCCCCTTGTGCATCCCCTTGCGCATCTTCATGTGTTTTGCCAGAAAGACATCCGCCAGTTGGGTTTGCTGATCATCCAGTACCTTTAGCAAATCCTTGTAGGCTGCCAGAGTATTTTTCTTCATTTGAATTATTTGCTCGGCTCTGGCGATCTTCATTTCAGCCCTTTCTATCGGACTCACTATCATCACATGCATCGTGGGAGGTTTGCTCGTTGCCTGAAGTTTGATGGCTTTCGAGAACGAGCCCCAGGCCATTTCCTGCTCGGGTGTTATCTCAATCCACTTTTTGAAATGCTCCAGAAACTTCATCGTCTTACCAGGCATTACGTTTGTCATGCTCAATCCCATGGACCCATGCATGCCACCCATTTTGCCATGGCCTTTCTTGTGTTCCATTTTGGCGGCTTTCTCATTGCCCTTGCCCTTTGAGTCCCCCCCCATCGCCATGACCGGATTAGTTAAAGTGAGGGCAAACATCAGCATCAGAGGGAGGGAGAGAACGCGTATTAATTTCTTCTGATTCATAATGATTTTATTTCCTTGGAGTAGAGTCATTTCTAACAAAAGACACCAAGAGGTATTTGAGGACTACCCCTCAGTGTGCAAGCCTGTTATTCAAATTGCTTATCAGTGCCTGGGACAAGCATAGAACAAATTCAGGAAGGGTGATTTTCGTGGACAGACCAGAGATTAGTCAATTCATAATCTCAGATCGTGTGCTATGAGAAGGCGGTATTTTACCCCAGGTGAAAGATTCCCTCGGTGATTTCTTATCAACCGGATAAGTAGTGCCAGTTAGGGGGCGGGTTAGCCGCGTACCCAGTCGCTGGCATCCGGCTCCTGGATTGCGTACCACTGGCCAACAAGAGGCATTCATCAAAAACGAAAAACCCCGCCAGGAGATCCATAGCGGGGTCTTCGTTGTGAGCCCTCGGTCTATACTATCCCGAGAATACTGTTATTGAGCCTTACGCACCGGCCTGTCTTCTTTCCGCTGCAAGGCCTTTGTAAAGGCTTACACACATAATCACTAGCACAACGGTGAATGGCAGACCGACAGTAATGGCTCCCGCCTGCAACGCTTTGAGTGCCTCCGCGCCACCGCCGTAAAGCAGAGTGCCAGCAATCACGCCCTCCAGCGTAGCCCAGAAGATGCGTTGCGGAACAGGGGCATCTACCTTGCCTCCAGCAGTGATACTGTCTATTACCAGCGACCCGGAATCTGAAGAAGTGATAAAGAATATCAGAACCAGAGTGATACCCAGAAAGGAGGTAATCTGGGAAAGAGGCAGATTTTCCAGCATGTAGAACATTGCCAGGGAGACATCCGAGATACCATTGGCCAACTGCCCTACCCCGTTCATGGCCTGATCCAGGCCAGTTCCGCCAAATGCGGTCATCCAGACAATGGTCACTAATGTTGGCACCAACAGCACAGCAGCTATAAACTGACGGACCGTACGCCCTTTGGAAATGCGGGCAATGAACATACCAACGAACGGCGACCAGGAGATCCACCAGGCCCAATAAAATACGGTCCACCCATGAAACCAGGTGTCATCCTCACGGCCAAAGGAGTTGCTTAGCGGCAGAAGGTTTTCCAGGTACGCGCCTGTCGTGTAAGCGAGGCTGCTGAAAATGTTAAGGCCCTGACCCAACACCAGTACAAACAGTAACAGGCAGGCAGCCAGTGCCATGTTGATATTGCTGAGCAATTTCACCCCACCGTCGATTCCGCGGACTACTGAGAAAATGGCCACGCTTGTTACACCCACAATGATAGCAATCTGGGTATTAATGGCATTAGAGATACCAAACAGATGATGAAGACCACCGGCGGCTTGCTGAGCTCCCAAACCCAATGAGGTGGCGAGCCCGAAAATCGTAGCCAACACCGCCAGCAGATCGATAAGATGACCTGCCCAGCCCCAGCAAGCTTCCCCAAGAATCGGGTAGAAAGCTGAACGTATGGTCAGCGGCATACCTTTGTTATAAGAGAAAAAGGCCAAGGACAACGCCACCACAGCATAAATGGCCCATGGGTGCAGACCCCAGTGAAACATGGTTGCACCCATGGCCGCGCGGGCACCCTCCGGCGTGTTTGGCGGCGCATTGAGCGGCGTACCATACCAATCAGTGTAGTAGGCAACGGGTTCGGCCACGCTCCAGAACATGAGTCCGATACCCATGCCAGCAGCAAATAGCATGGCAAACCAGGAGATGGTGGAAAACTCCGGGACTGCGTCTTCACCACCGAGGCGGATACTGCCGACCGGAAGAAAGACCAAGGCAATACAGAACAGCACAAAGAGGTTGGCCGCCCAGATGAAAAACCAATCGAAATTTTCTATTGACCAACCCTTTGCGCTGTCGAGCATTGCTTTTGCTTCGGCAGGGAACATCAGGGTTCCAATAACGAATACGATTATAAGGCAAGCGCTTATGAAAAAAACCGGATTGTGGAGGTCCATTCCAAACATTTCCAGATTGTCCTGGCCGACCTCGTAATCCGTAGTGTAGGGATCTTTGGTTGTTATGTTATTTGTCATGCCTACCTTTATAGTTGCAAAAATGTGCGCCCCACTTTGTACTATCGAGGTGGAGATTACAAATAGGCAACCAAGCCTGATACCCTGCCATTTGAGAGATATTGACTAAGGGTGGCGCTAAAAACCGGGATAATTATGTTCCAGAGTGAATGCCCGAAGTTGGCTGGACGCATC
>JAQYVS010000276.1 GCA_030145365.1 Desulfofustis sp.
GTATGAAAAGGTGCGGCTCAGGAGGGGGTGGTTGCTTTCACCTAGGCTGTCAAGAATCGCTGTTTTTTCCGCTAAGGCTAATTGCATATATGAGTTCCATAAAAGAAAGGGTGAAAGGGAAAGGGATCAAGGAGTTATGACAAAAGCAACAACACTTTCAAGGGGTTGGCTTGGTCCACCCCATTCCAAAAATTATTTACTGACTCCAATCTTCTATACTCCGTTCCAGACCATCAATACTCCCAAGGCCAGCAGCAGCAAATGCAGGAGCTTGAGGTAGGCGCCGGTATCTATCCGGTCATAGAGTAGCGATCCCATGAACACGCCGCCAATGACCACCGGGGCCGATAGCAGGAAGTAGTGAATGACAAGGCTGGTGGTCAGCCCGGTAAGGGCATGCGCCGTAATCACAGCCATGCCCCCGGTCAGAAAAAAACCAGACAGGGTGGCCTTGATCCCGTCCTTGTCCCAGCCTCTCAGGGTGGCATAAATAATGGTCGGGGGGCCGCCGGCACTGAAGGCACTGCTGATAGCACCGGTAAAGAATCCCGCCGCGTAAGCCCAGCGCGGATGGATGCTGTTGGGCTGCTCTCTGCTTTGCAGACGGTACAGCCCATAGGCCATGAGCATGACTCCCATGAGCACGCTCAGCAGAGCGGTCGGAGCTTTTTTCAGCACCAGGGTCCCGGCTGCCACGCCTGGAATACAACCCAGCAGCAGGGGAAGAATCTTGCGCCGGTCAATATGCTTCCGTAACCGCAGCGAGAGAAATGCGGTTATCAGGATGCCCAGGAGACTGCAGAGCGGCACAGCGGTCTTTATGTCAATGAACAGGCTCAGCAGGGGGATTGCCAGCAGGCCGAACCCGAAGCCGGTGACTCCCTGGGTAAAGCCGGCAACTATAAATATGAGAAACAGAAACAAATACACTGTCATAAAGTTCGGTCCGCAGTTTGATGAAAGAGCGTACAGTTACATCATGAAAACTGGCACAAGGCATACCCGTCTTACAGGAACATGTCCATAATTTTTGTTATCCGGTTATATGGCGGAGCGGAAGATAAAAAGCTGTAATCCTTTCAGATCAACGGCTCTTATGCAGAAACAAACGGGGTTATTGAAACGACTCTTCAATAATTAAGTATGGTGTTTCCGGAATTGATGTAAAAATCCGACTTGACCCCTCGCGACCCCACCGAAAGAGGGTTTTGATTCCGGTTTGACATTGTACTGGAAGTCAATTAAGTATATCTGCCGTTAGAGATGACGTCTCCACCCTGGCAGATTCCAGTCTAGTAGAGGGCCTCATCAAGTGCGATATTTGCGGATAATTCGAATTCATACCGGGGACGCACTGTAGTGTGTGCCTCTTTTTATTAACCTCACGTTAATTCGTGAGCACCTGTAGGAAACTGAAAAGGAGTATGACAATGGCCAAAGCTAAAAAGAAAAATCCAGATTACACCCTCATCGAGAAGCGAAACAAACGCTGGTCCGTTCGCGGCAAGGA
>JAQYVS010000280.1 GCA_030145365.1 Desulfofustis sp.
CTTGCTGTTTTTTTTAGGCTGGTATAGCCTCTGAAACGAATGATTATCGTTATTCTCAAAATAAACACACCTGGTGGTATGCATGTATCGAGTATTCATACTTTTCACCCTTATCATTTCTATTATTCAGGCCGGAACTCTTTGTTTTGCCAATCAAGATGATGCCAGCCTTATCGTGGAAAAAGCCTTTGATTACTGGCGTGGAGTCAGTTCTTATGCCGAGTTCTCAATGACTATCCATCGCAGCGATTTTGAGCGTACCATGAGCATGAAGGGATGGACTAAAGGCCGCAGTGATGCGCTGTTCTTTGTCGAAAAACCAGCAAAAGATGCAGGCAACGGCAGCCTGAAAAAGGGCAAAGATATGTGGAGCTACAATCCAAAGATAAATCGGGCGATAAAACTTCCCCCTTCGATGATGAGTCAATCGTGGATGGGCTCTGACTTCTCCAATGATGATCTTGCTAAATCAGATAGAATCCTTGAAGATTATGATCATCGAATATTGGAAAAACGAATTGTCGATGAGCATACGCTCTATCTGATTGAATCGATTGCCAGAGAAGAGGCCCCTGTCGTCTGGGGAAAACAGATTCTTGAAGTGAGAGATGACAACATAATGCTAAAGCAGCAATTTTACGATGAAGACATGGTTCTTATCAAAGAGATGGTTGCTGAAGATCTGGTAGACTTTTCTGGTAGATTGTTCCCAAAGTCCTGGACAATGCGAAGAGTAGATGAAGAAGATCGGTATACACGCCTTGAATATCAGGCGCTGGATTTTGATGTAGACATTGAAGATCGTCTGTTTACCCTGACAAGTCTGAAAAGTAAAAGACGTTGAACATGAACGATATCTTAATGGCATGGCGCAATATCTGGCGTAATCCCAGACGTTCAATTCTTACCATCCTGGCCATCGTATTTGCCACCACATTGCTTGTATTCATGCTCTCATTTCAGTTCGGAGCCTATGATGATATGATCGACTCATCGGTGAGGCAGAGCACCGGCCATGTTCAGATTTTGGCACCGGGATATCAGGATCGTCCGGAAATGAGAAAGACCGTGGACAAACCAGAGGCTCTGTATGAAATTATCTCCGCAATTCCAGACGTTGATGCAATAGGTATGCGTTCAGAAGCCTTTGTTCTGGCAAGCGGTGAGACCAGAAGCAGGGGCTTGATGGTCACCGGGGTTTTACCTGATAAGGAAGGCTCACTTTCATCCGTACCTTCTCAGATTGAAGAAGGAAGATATCTGATAACCGGTGATACCGGAACTGCGGTACTAGGAACACTTGCAGCCAGGAATCTACAGATCGGTGTCGGGGATGAGTGTGTCCTGCTTGGCGGTGGAAAAGACGGATCTGTAGCCGCTGCTGTGGTCAAGATTGTCGGTATTTATAAATCAGGCATTGATGAATTTGATCGTTCAACCATGCAGATACCGTTGACTGATTTTGATACGATATTCAGTATGGAGGGGTCCATTCACCGTTTCGTTATCACCCTTGATCATATTAGCAACGCTAAAAAGGCAGCAACTGATATAAAACTATATCCGCAGGCAGAAGGACTTTCTGTATTGAGCTGGGAAGAGTTGACTCCCGGCTTAAAGCAATCCATAGAACTGGATTTGATTAGCGGGATCATTATGTATTTCATTCTCGTAATAGTGGTTGCTTTTTCTATCCTCAATACCTTCTTCATGGCAATTTTTGAACGTAAAAAAGAGTTTGGCGTGTTGCTGTCCATAGGTATGAAACCAGTAAGACTCGTTAAACTGATGCTTATGGAATCCATGAGTATGACTGCTGTAGGTCTTCTAGTCGGAATGACCTGTGGTATCGGCCTCACCATGCTTGCAGCTAAACACGGTATAAGCATGGGAGACTCAGCTGAGTTTATGGCCCAGTATGGAATGCCTGAACGGCTCTACCCCAAACTTTCGACACTTTCAATTGTGCTTGGCCCACTGGTCGTATGCCTCGTTACCTTTATTACCGCATTGATTCCTGTATTACGAATTCCACATTTGCATCCGGTGGAGGCTCTGCGATCATGAACAGTGAGGAGATAAATGGACCTGCAGATTAGCTGGCGTAATTTATGGCGTAATCCACGTCGCACCATCATCATACTGACAGCCATCATAATCGGGATTGTCAGTATGCTTGTGCTTTCGGCCTTTGGACGGGGCATGATGCAAGGGATGGTCAAAAACTCAATCGACAACCTGGTCGGGCATATAAGAATTCAGGATCCTCAGTATCGTATAGATCCTGCTATCGAGCATCGAATACCCGGGAGTGGGGAATTTCTCGCCGATATAGCCAAGGAGCTACCTGAAGGCGCCAGACTGGTTAAGCGAATAAAGGTCGATGGATTATTAAGTACCAGCAGGGAGCATGTTGGAATCGTTATTGTCGGTATTGAACCGGACAGTGAGACGGGAGTTTCGTTTATCGGTAAGCCCCTGGCTTCAGGAGATAAACTGCGTTCAGACGATAAAAACGGGTTGTTGATAGGACAGGCTCTTCTAGAGCGTATTGACACCAAGCTTGGCAAGAAGGTAGTTCTGCTCAGTCAGGATACAGCGGGTGAGGGGAGTTCTCGGGCCTTTAGAATCCGAGGAACATATCGAACCGAGTTAAGGGATACTGAAAAACGTTACGTCTTCGTTAACCTGGCAACGCTTCAGAACATGCTTGGCATTGTGGGTGATGTAACAGAGATTTCAATAAATCTGGAAAGCGTTAGCGACTACCAGACCACGGCCATAGATCAGCTCGTCGTAAAATTAAATACTGTACTGGAAGAACACGGGGATGAAGCAACCGGATGGCGGCAACTGTTACCGGCAATCCATGCCTATATCGAGATGTTCGACTTTTACATGCTGATTTGGTTTGTCGTCGTATTTATCGCCATGGGTTTTGGCTTGGCCAATACCATGCTGATGGCTGTTTACGAAAGAATGCGGGAATTTGGTTTGCAACGGGCTCTGGGAATGCGATCATCAAAGATCATCAGGGTTGTTCTTGTGGAAGTGTTTTTATTATTGGTTATTGGAGTGCTGATTGCCAACGTTTCAACCCTCTTTTTGACCAGTGTTGTTTTTAAGTCTGGAATCGATCTCAGCCTGTTTACTGCCGGTGTGGAAATGTTTGGGATCAGCAGAATAATTTATCCTCTCCTGACTTTTAAGGATGTACTTATGGCAAATGGTGTCGTCATTATTTTAGGACTTCTGGTGGGTTTGTATCCAGCTCTGCATGCATCGAAATTCACACCGATGGAGACAATGAGATATCTCTAGTAGCGGCCAAAATGTCGTTTAGTTAAGAAAATCTGTTAATTCGGGAGCACGTTATGGGGATCATTACCGTCGATTCCGTCAGTAAAGTTTATCATCAGGGAAGTGTTAGCTTCAAAGCACTTGACGATGTTTCGCTGGCTATCAACAAAGGTGAATTCATCGCCTTGGCAGGCCCGTCAGGTTCGGGTAAAACGACACTGCTCAATTTAATCGGCGGTCTCGATATTGCCGATGAGGGCCAAATTTTTTTTAATGGCGAAAATCTGGAGAAGATGAGTGACGGCTCAAGAGCTGATCTCAGGCTTCATCAGATAGGTTTTGTTTTCCAGGCTTATAATCTGATACCGGTTTTAACTGCGGCAGAAAATATTGACTACATTCTGCTGCTCCAGAAAGTCGATAAATCCGTAAGGCAGAAACGGGTTAAGGAAATTCTTGAAGAAGTCGGGCTATCGGATAAGGCAAACAACCGGCCGGATGAACTTTCCGGAGGCCAGCAGCAGCGGGTGGCTGTTGCCAGAGCAGTTGTTACTGACCCTGCAGTTATTCTCGCAGATGAACCGACGGCCAATCTTGACTCAAAAACTGGAAGAAAACTGCTGGAAATGATGAAAGAAATGAATAAAAACAAGAATGTCACCTTTGTTTTTGCCACCCATGACAGTATGGTCATGGATTTCGCCGATCGACTTATCTCCTTAAAAGATGGAAAAATTGTAACAGACCAGCGTAAATAATGACCAGGTCTCTGTTTATCTGTTTAACGTTCTTGTTTTTTTCCATCCCTGCTTCTGGCTCAGATCTTGAATTTGACTGGTCTGGTCATTTACGCACCGCTGGTTTTCTAGATAACTATTCTGAAAACCATTTTCTAACCGAGACAAATAAGGATCAGAACTTTTATAATCTGAGTATTGATGGAAGAATCAACTCATCGTTTTATTCGGGGGAACGAACAAGTTTTCATTTTGCCTACGAAGCAGCTTTAACGGGAGGTGAAACGAGAAAAGCCATCTCGGAACTATCGGCAGAGCAGGGCAATATAGACCAATCACTTTTAGTACAATTATCAATCCCCTCGGATGCTCTACAATTTTTTTCACTCACAAAAATTATAGCAGAAGAGGATGATTATCTACTCTATCATCGTATTGATCGAATGTTTCTTGCTTATGACAGTCAGTACGGCAATTTCAGTATTGGCAGACAACCGCTGACCTGGGGAAATGG
>JAQYVS010000289.1 GCA_030145365.1 Desulfofustis sp.
CCAAAGCTGCTGATTGTGAAATTCTACGTTTGTGCAAACGGATTATTTCTTGACTGCTTTGACGAAACGAATCTTCACATCATAGAGGATGTTTTTAATCAGCTCAGATTCCTCGTCGTTAAGATTTCCTTTGGTTTTCTGCTCAAGAACCACCAGTGTGTCAATGGCATGCCTGGCAAGATCAACGATAACAACTCGCTGTCCAGTTTCGGGATCGGGCAGCTCACCAAGATGATATAACACCGAAGTATTCAGAGACATGATGAAGGTCGAAAAGGTGACCTCCGGCATAACACAGCGGCCTTCTTTGTCGGGAACTTCCCCTTCGCCACAAACATTGCTATTTGTATTTTCATCAACCATTTTCTTATTCCTATAGTTTCATATAATCGCCCGAACTGGACGCAGGTGCATCACAAATCAAAACTCTGAGCACCGTTAATGTTCTCAAGTGCCCGAACCTTTTCCAGCACATCCTGTGGAATCAATTGATCCGTACCAAGAAAAATGATGTTCTGTCTGCTCGCCTCTTCTCTTCCCACAGTCATCCTGGAAATGTTGACCCCGCCTTTTCCTAATTCAGTTCCCAGAGCCCCGATTACTCCTGGGACATCATTATTATACACAAGCAGCATGGGACCTGAAGGCAAGGCTTCCAGTCTAAAATTATTGAGTCGCACCAGGCGCGGTTCATGTTTACCAAAAACGGTACCAACTAGGACATTTTCTGTCTCATCGGTGATTACCTTAATTGACAGTGTATTGATAAAGTCTGAAGAAAGATCTGTATGGGATTCAACGATCTTGATACCGCGATCTCTGGCAATAATTGGCGCATTAACATAATTTACTGCATCTTTGAGAATCGGGGTAAACATTCCTTTGAGAAATGCAACCGTGATCGAGCTGGTGTTGAGTTCGGCCAGACTGCCGCCGTATTCTATGTTTACCTCTTGAATCCCGCCGTTTGCCAACTGCATATGCATGGTCCCGAGCATTTCACCCAAGGTTATATAGGGACCAACCTGAGCGAGTACATCATCACTAACCGATGGTACGTTTACCGCATTGGTAACCGTTCCTTTATTGAGATAGTCGGCAACCTGCTCAGCAATTGCAACGGCTACATTTTCCTGGGCTTCACTCGTTGAAGCACCCAAATGCGGGGTACAGATAAAGCTATCCAGAGCGAGCAGCGGACAATTTTCGATGGTGGTAGGTTCGTGGGAAAACACATCAAGTGCCGCCCCGCCGATGCTTCCAGCTTTGAGGGCTTCATACAGAGCGGCCTCGTCACAAACACCGCCCCGCGCACAGTCGACAAACAGTGCATCTGCTTTCATATTATTGAAAAAATCGGTGGAAACCAGATTTTTAGTCTCTTTGGTAAGCGGTACATGAACAGAAATCACATCGCTTCGACGGGCAAGTTCGTCCAGATCAACCAGTTCAACTCCTAATTTTTCCGCCACTTCTTTCGGCATATGGGGGTCAAAGGCAATGGTTTTCATTTTCAACCCCTGAGCCCTGCTTGCAGCAATGCTGCCGATACGGCCGATACCGATCACACCAAAGGTTTTACCGCTGAGTTCCCGTCCCATGAACTGTTTCTTCTCCCATTTGCCGGCCTTCATGGAGGCAGTGGCTTGAGGGATATTGCGGGAAAGAGCCATCATCATTGATACGGCTAGTTCTGCAGTGGTCGTTGCGTTACCGTCCGGAGCATTCATGACAATGACACCCTTCTGGCTGGCAGCCGGTATATCGACATTATCCAGACCGATACCCGCCCTGCCGACTACCTGCAATCTGCTGGCCGACTCAAGAAGATCATTGGTAACCTTGGTAGCGCTTCGAATTATTAACCCTTCATAATCACCTATCACTGCCTTAATTTCATCCGGGCTCATACCGGGTCGAAAATCAACTTCAAGCCCCGCATCTTTAAGTATTTCAGCACCGATTGGAGCTAAATTATCACTGATTAATACCCTCATCGAAAATCCTTCAACCATGTTTTTCAACCTCACACTCAATCGTATGAAGCAAACAAAAATAAATGTCTTACAATGTTGCAAGAAACTCAAATTAACCAGAAAATATACCGTTTAATGAGCAATAGAACAAGTTCAAATGAAATTAAATTGAAAGTATCGGGTAGTCATAAATAACTCACACACAAAGCCCTATGACAGAAAATGTCTGCAATTCAGATTTTAGACTTGTTTGAATAGCATTGAATAATCCCCGGTAAAACGATATATAGCCACACCACTCCAGTTACATCTACTCTATGTAGCGGGTAATTTAGATTCAAACCTTAAGCAGTAATGTAATATCTAGCTTAAGGCAGCAGGTAGATTTAATTTTCCCTAAATAAAAAGGTTATTGTATGCAAGAAACTCGATTACGTTTCCCCCCCAGCCCAACCGGTTATCTGCACATTGGCGGTGCTCGAACAGCACTGTACAACTGGCTTTATGTGAAAAAGACCGGCGGCAAATTAATTCTTAGAATTGAAGACACCGATGTCGGCCGTTCCACAAAAGAATCCATAGACGGCATCATCGACGGGCTCAACTGGCTAGGTATTGATTGGGACGAGGGCCCCTATTTTCAAACTGATTTCAGCGATGACCATGCCGCAGCAGCCAAAAATCTGCTCGAAGAAGGTAAAGCGTATCAATGCTTTTGCAGTAAAGAAGAACTTGATCAAAAACGTGAAGCTGCTCTGGCCGCCAAGCAGAACCTCGGATATGACGGTACTTGCAGGCAGTTGACCGAAAAGCAGGTTGCAGAAAAAATAGACGCTGGTATTCCGTCTGTACTGCGCTTTAAGGTTCCGGAACGCGATGGCAAAATTGGTTATGACGATGAAGTCCTCGGACGCATCGAAAGCAGCTACAAAGAGATCGATGATTTTGTCATCGTTCGTTCCAACGGCAGTCCTTTATACCTGCTCTGCAATGTAGTAGATGATATCCGTGACCGTATCACGCATGTTGTACGCGGACAGGATCATATGACCAATACCATCAAACAATTGCTTCTCTATGAAGCACTGGAAGCATCGGTCCCGGTTTTTGCTCATATGCCGTTGACCCTGGATACCAAGAAGGCCAAAATTTCAAAACGCAGTCATGGAGAAATAGTGGCGGTGCAATTCTACAGAGACCACGGTTTTATTCCCTGGGCCTTTAATAATTTTCTCGTTCTACTTGGCTGGTCAGCCGGTGACGACCGAGAAATATTTTCCAGAGAGGAACTCATAGACGCATTCAGCCTTGATCGCATCAACCGCTCCGCCTCGATATTTAATTATAGAAAAGGTGATCCTAAATTTTTCACAGATCCAAAGGCAATTGCCATTAATGAACACTATCTTCGCACCATGGCTATTGAAGAATTAGCACCGATGGTACAAGAAGAGTTGATTAAAGAAAATCTTTGGCGAGAAGACTACGAGAACAGCAGACACCAATGGTTTCTCAAGACCCTTGAGCTGATCAGGAGCCGGTTTCACACGATTACAGATTTTGCAACCATGGGCAGAGCTTATTTTTCAGATGATTTCCCCATTGAAGAAAAACCGCTTAACAAGAACCTCCTGAAACAT
>JAQYVS010000364.1 GCA_030145365.1 Desulfofustis sp.
GATGTATTCCCGAACCATGCCCGATACCGGGTAGGACATGCCATGGGGCAGAGAGACGCCGGCATTTCCAAAACCAACACCGGCAAAGGCTGCTGCTAGAGCCATCATCCCGCGTGCTTCCTCATTTTCCGGTTCCTCTACTGCGGTGATAAAGTATTTGGACATGATTTCCATAGCTTTGATGGCCCACATATCGCTGATTGGATTGGCTCCCTGGTAGGCCGGTCGATAGATCGGACGTTCCGGCCTCGGCCTGCTTGTATAAGCTATTGCGGTGTAGGATTCAACGGCATGGGTCAAAATGTCAAGTGCCGTTGAGACCGTGATCATTGGAGGCATTGACATGGTATTGAGCGGGTCGACGAGGCCAAGCGTC
Organism: Desulfofustis sp.; assembly: GCA_030145365.1. Classification (GTDB taxonomy): domain Bacteria; phylum Desulfobacterota; class Desulfobulbia; order Desulfobulbales; family Desulfocapsaceae; genus JABDQA01. Next base: position 377 of record JAQYVS010000364.1, read on the forward strand.
GGTTTCAGCTGCCTGGATGCAATACCTGTTTTTACGTGCATTTCTTCGAGATCAAAAATGGCTACTCCGGTCGTTTCACTGCCCGTTCCTGCTGTTGTCGGTATGGCAAAGAGCGGTTTCGTCGGTCCTGGAACCGGCGCACCTTTTCCTATCGGCGCATTGACGTAACGTAAAAAGTCATCAGTAGGGAAGGTCGAATACAAATTTGCCGCTTTTGCCGTATCAATCACCGAGCCGCCACCCAACGCCACAAATGAGTCAACCTTGTGGTCAATCGCAAAATCAATTGCCTCTTTAAAGGATGCATCCGTCGGTTCCACGCGGACCTTGTCGTAATAGACGTATTCAACCCCTTCATTTTCCAGGGACTGGATCACCGTGTCCTTCATAGGCAGTTTAGAAATATTTGGATCTGTCAAAAACATGGTTTTTTTCACACCAAGGTCTTTTAGGTCCATTCCTATTTCTGCGGTGATGCCCCTGCCGTATCTGATGTTGGATGCTGCCATTTCAAAACCAATTTCTCTGTCCACAAGCAAATCCTCCTGGTTAGATGGGTGGGTAACTACTTAGAAATTTAAAAATGTCTCATGAGATGCAATGTACAAGGTTATCATTTAATTTTTAATGAGTTATTGATAATAGAGGGAAGTTCGTGTTCTGTAAATGACTTGCATATTGTAATAGTTACATAATTTATTATTATCTGCTTCTAATCACAAGTTGATACAAATTGTTCAATAATCTGAAAGGGGTGATACATGAGAACATTGGTACGTGCGGCATTACTCGCATTATTGATTAGCCTGGCAGCATCCTCTTCCTGGGCCGATAATTATGCCGACACAAAAAAGATGTTTGAAGGAGCAGGCATTGCCGATTTGTTCAATTCCGCCTATGGCTACGCCTTGTTTCCAACAATCGGTAAAGGTGGCTTTGTTGTAGGCGGTGCCTATGGTGAAGGCCGCGTGTACGAGCAAGGTAAATACGTGGGCGATACGAAAATGATGCAGGCAACTATAGGCTTTCAGCTTGGAGGTACCGGATTCAGCCAGGTTGTGTTCTTTCAGGATCAGCGTGCTTTAGCTGAGTTCATAAGCGGCAATTTTGAGTTTGGAGCAGAGGCACAGGCTACCTTGTTAACCGCTTCAGCAGGTGCTTCGGCCAATACCGGCGGCAGTTCTGCTACAGCAAGTGGTGGAAAGAATAATGCTGTCATTGCCGATAGCGGCTACAACAAGGGGATGGCGACATTTACCATTACCAAAGGCGGTTTGATGTATGAAGCCACACTTGGTGGGCAGAAATTCAGCTTCACCAGAAGATAACAGTTCGCCGAACGTCTGGTTCACTCCTATCTTTTTGCAGTAGCGAAAACCTCCCGACTGTTTGGTAGAGTCGGGAGGTTTCTTGTTTTAAAGAGCTCAAAAGACCCGGTAGTAAGAAAATCCCTCGTAGTCAATTGGGCTGACTTTGACTAGCGATGCTTCATGCACCTGATATAGTCTTAGATCGTCATGCATTCAGCCTAAATTCAGCAGCTATTTCCCGGGCAAAGGCTTTTGCGTTATCTATCTCTTCCGGTTTGTCTTTGAACGCTCCCCGTTCGTCAACACCTCTAACCAGAAAGGAATCGCCATAGGCCACGTCGATTGCATCAAAAAATGATTTTGCCACCAGGACAGAGCCGTCAAACAACTTCTTCCCCTTGGTTGCAGCGGTGCAGATCAGGTAGCCTCGACGATTTTCTTCTTTTCTGAAAGGTACTTTCAAAAGATATTTCCGGGACCAGCGGGCCTGGATCCGGTCTACGCATGCTTTAATCTGGGCACAGAGCCCGTAAAAATAGGTAGGACCAACAAGAAAAATAATATCGGCCTCATCTATTCTGGGGTAGACCTCAGCCATGCCGTCAGTGAACACGCATTCTCCAGTTTTATCGCAGCCGCCGCAACCGATGCAGGGACCGATGTCAAGCGAGGGAAGGCGAAGATATTCAACATCACTGCTGACGTGCGTGAGAAGCTCGTCAACCACTGCCATAGCGGCTGTTTCACTATTGCCTTTTTTCCGGGGACTGCCGAGAATTACCAGAATTTTCATCAGAACCTCGTTTATCTCAAATTTTGATTTTGATGTTTTTACAATTGGTTGTGGTTTTTTAGCCTTAAATTTAACTATTTGTAAAAAAATGTGAAAAAGGTTGCGTATCAGAATTCCAGTATTATATTTAAGCCGCCTTGCAATCAGGTGTATTAACAACGTACTCTACTGGCTCCGTTCGAGGAGCTTTTACATATTGGGCCTGCATGTTTTTCTGCAGGCCCATTCTTTTTTAAACTCTGCTGAAAAGCCTGGCCAGTCCGATTCTACTTTTTGTTGAAGTCTTGGCATAGGCAGCACTCAAATGAGCTTTAACCGTTCGTTCAGTTATATCGAGACGTTGGGCAACTTCGCGGTTGTGAAGTCCCTCGGCAACTAAGGCCGCCACCTGATATTCCCGTTTGGAGAGCTGACTCAGTTCCTCAGGTTGCTGGGAGTTTTCGTCTCCTGTTGCACCGGTTGAGCCTCTCACCGTTGCCTGAATCATATGCTGCATAAGTGAAGAACCGGTCCAAATCAGCCCGGAAAGCACAGCCTGGGTGGCTAAATTGAGTCTTTGCGGGGCAATATAGGAATTTGAATAGCCGACACATCCAAGCCGAAGGCAGCTGATACCTTCTTCGTTGCTTGGTCGGTCCGACATGATGAATACCTTGTGATCTTTCTTCGCGCCGATCATATCCCGGATCTGTTGTTCATTTATCATGATTCGGTGCAGAAAGGTTAAACTAATTTTGTTTTTACTCATGATGCGGTAAGCTGTTTCCAGGTTTGTTGCCTGAAAAACCTGGTTCTTTTCAGCCAGGGCAGTCTCCCATCTTTTTAAAACAGTGTCATTGTGACTGCATAGTAATACGTTCATGTCTATCTTTCGCGTAATGCGGTTTGTTTTGCTTTTAGTACTGGTTTCAGCAGGTAAGACAAAATCGTCTTTTTACCGGTAAGAATATCAACAGTGGCAACCATTCCCGGTATAATCGGCATTTTGTCATCCTTACCTTTTAAATAATTCTGATCTGTTCGTACCCGAACCTGATAGAAGCTGTTGCCTTTTTCATCGATAACCGAGTCGGCACTGATATACTCAAGTTCTGCATCAAGACCGCCGTATATGGTGAAATCATAGGCGGTGAATTTAACCATTGCCTTTTGGTCCGGGCGCAGGAAGGCAATATCAGATGGTTTAATCTGAACCTCCACAAGAAGAGAATCTTCCAGCGGTACGATTTCAATCAGATCCATACCCGGCTGAATAACACCTCCTACCGTATTGACCAAAACCTGTTTCACGGTACCGTATACAGGAGAACGGATCGCCGTTCTATCCAGCCGGTCCTCCAGGGCCACTGATGTGGCTGAAATCGCATCAAGTTCAGCCTGGACGTCATTGAGTTCTTTTTTTGCTTTGTTAGAAAACTGGAGATGTTCTTCCTGAATTTCTTTTACGGCCTCGTTTAGTTGCGAGCGAACCCTTGGAATGGAGAGTTTGGTTGCCGCAATATCGCCAAGCATACTTGAGGCATCCCGTTTCAATCTGAGTATCTCAACCTCCGACACGGCTCCTTCGGCAACCAGCGGCTCGGTCAGTTCTATCTCTTTTTGTAAATACCGATAGGTTCTGGTCAACTCGATTCTTTTTTCCTCGAGTTCGGCTATTTCTTGTCGACGTTGTTTTGCTTTTTCCTCAAGGATCTCAATGGTTGTTTCGAGCTCCTTCTTGCTGGAGTTGTAGAGCTGCCACTCCCTAGTGGCAATCGACGAGTTTTCCTCTTCAACTACTTTTGGGAGCACCATTTCAGTTCCCAAGGTTTCAGCAATCAGCCGGGACTCTTTTGCTGTGAGTGCAAGATATTTCAGTCGATATTCCCGAAAGGGAGCAGAGAAACGTTTTTCATCAAGGCGCATCAACAATTGGTCTTTTTCAACGATGTCACCGATATTAACAAAGGTCTCGGCCAGGATGCCTCCTTCAAGATTCTGGACAATCTGAACCTGGCTGGAAGGTATCACCTTGCCCATGCCCCTGGTTACTTCCTCCACTTCTGAGATCGAGGCCCAATAAATGGCACAGACAAAAAGAATCAGTGTCAGCCAGATAACCGATCTACCGCCTCTGGGTGATTCAATAAGAATGGTAGTTCGAATATCGGTTACAAGATCAAGATCTTTCTGGCTTATCTTCTTTTTGGAAATCTTTTTACTCACTGATTTACCATCCTTACTACAAACTCAGCTGTCCTTTTTGGATTGCTTCTAAAATATTGTCTTTCGGCCCGTCAGCCCGCACCGTACCGTT
>JAQYVS010000378.1 GCA_030145365.1 Desulfofustis sp.
GAGCGGTCATAGAGATGAACCCAAAACCGAAGGAGGATACGATCTACTTTCCGACCGGGAACGCCAGGTTTTCCTCTTGTTGGTGGAAGGGAACACCACCAGCCAGATCAGCGACATTCTCTGCGTCAGCCCGAAAACGGCTGAGAAGCACCGAGCCAACGTCATCAAAAAAATCGGTATCAGTCAACCGGTAAAAATGGTCCAGTATGCCATTCGAATTGGAGTTGTCGATCCGGAGACCTGGCGGACCTGAAACACTCTCATCAACATTGAACGGCCCCCATCCTACCCTTCCCAGTCATCTAAAAATCAACCGACTAGTCATGACCCTAAAAATAAATTATTTTTATACTTATGACTTTTACAGTTATTTCCAAGAAATAATCACAGGTCTTTGTAATGTAGAAACAGTAAAAATCACCAAGCCTCAATCATTCAATCATAAGATTTTCCAGCCGATAATCACCAACCACTAGCGTGATCAGGTCACCAGGCTTGATCAGGCCCGGATTTCCGAAAAACATCCAGTATGTGATACCCAGTTTTGGGTTTCGACCGGTGGGCCGCATGGGGCCAAGCTTAGCCGGAACGGGGACTGTCAAACTTTTTCCAGTTTTTTGATCCACAACGTAAGGCTTTATATCCTCACGAAAAAAAAGCATTGCTTTATCAAGATCAACCACCCGGTACCGGAAATCAAGCATGTGACCAGCAGCAGAAGTTCGCAGCGCAACGACCTCGATACCAAAACGCTCCTCAAAATTCACATCACCTGGATCCTCTACATTGGAAGCCACGGGCGAACAGGCAGGCAGGATCAAAAGCAGCAAAAGTAAGGCAGTCCTGAAAAAACCATTTACACACATAATAAAAGAACCTCTCTTATGATATTGAAATTATTGAGGTGATTATAGCAAACAATATTTACATTTCCAACAAAGGCCTAAATAATCCAACAAATCAATTAAGTCGAGCTCCATCGAGTGGCAGTATGAAATGTTTTCATGTATGATTGAGTCAATTAAGAATTTTCAATTCTACCCCTCTGGAGAAAGCTTATGCCTTTATTTTGCAGAATATTTTCATGCCTGATCGTGATGTTGGCTCTTCTCAATATGGGAGGACAATCCTATGCTGCGGCTAAATACCAACGTACAGTTGAGAGCTACCAAATCCCGGATGTAACTCTTACTAACCAGGATGGCGAAGACGTCAAATTGTCGGACTTAATTAACCGGAAGCAGCCGGTTCTGATTGATTTCATTTATGCTACTTGTACCACCATTTGCCCGATTCTTTCTGCGGGCTACTCACATTTGCAACGAAAACTCGGTGATCACAGCGAAACGATCAAGCTGCTTTCTTTTTCTATTGATCCTGAACATGATCGGCCACAAGTAATGACCGAGTATCTGCAACGCTATCAGGCAAAGCCGGGATGGGATTTTTTGACCGGCAACAGAAAGGATATCGACACCGTCATGCACGCATTCGACGCTTATGTCTCGAACAAAATGTCCCACTATCCCCTGACACTCATAAAGGTCCCGGGCAAGGAGCAATGGGTTCGCCTGTACGGACTGGTCGGGACCAAAGCATTAACCAAAGAGATTGAGCTATTGTACGGCCCCCTCAAGATAAAGGGGAAGTCATGAGTAATGCAAAATTCTTCCTGCTCCTCGGCCTGTTTCTACTTATCAATCTGCAGTCCGGGTTTGCCGCGGAAAACCTGATTGCCGGCTATACAGCAGAGCAGGCACTAGAGTTCGGCGAGCAAATGTACCGTGAAGGGCTGCTCCCTTCCGGCGAACCAATGCATGCCTATGTTCATGAGGACATTCTCGTCGAGGGAACCATGTTCAGCTGTGAGAGCTGTCATCTGCGCAGCGGCCTGGGCTCAGCAGAAGGCACCATCATCACCTTGCCAACCAATGGAGCCAAACTCTTTAATCCTCTTCACCGTGGAACAGAGATCGAAACAAAACCGGCCCGGGCGCAACTGGCGGCACCCTTCCAGAGTAAGGATATCCGCCCAGGCTACACCGAGGAGAAGCTTCGCGAGGCGATTTGGGCGGGAGTTGACCCGGGAGGACGTGAGCTGAATTGGACCATGCCGCGTTATGAGTTATCTCCCGACGACATGGATATACTGGTCCACTATCTCAAAAACTTATCGGTGGAATACTCACCTGGGGTCGATGACCAAACCTTGACGTTCGCAACGGTCATCACCGATGACGTCAGTCAAGCCGACCGGCAGGCCTACCTGGGTGCACTGCAAGCCTATATCAATGATCGCAACTCGCAGAATCGTCACGAAACTCGCCGTAGACAGCATGGCCCATTTTATAAACAGGATCTCTACACCGCTTATCGGCGGCTTGAACTGCGGATATGGGATCTGAACGGATCGCCCTCAACCTGGAAAGGCCAACTGGAAGCCTACTATCGTGAAAAACCTGTTTTCGCTTTAATTGGCGGGGTTTCCAACCAATCCTGGGAACCGATCCACCGATTCAGTGAACAACAGCGGCTTCCCTGTCTCCTGCCGCAAACACCATTCCCTGTAATTGAAGAAAACAGTTGGTACACCCTCTATTTTTCCAAGGGATATTATCAGGAAGGCGAAGCCGCCGCCAGGTTTCTGCGACCGGAACGCAAAAGTGCTCCACCGGCCATAATCCAGGTTGTCAGAAACCGGCCGGAATCATTGGCACTCGAGAGAGGCTTTGCCGAATCCTGGCAGCGCTATGGCTATCCGAAACCACCAACTATAACAATAGAGCGCACTGAACCGCCGAGCAAAACGGACTGGCTCAAGCTTGCTGAACAGTATCCTGAAGCGACCATGCTGGTATGGCTGTCTCCAGAGGATTTTAGTCATATTAACCGACTTGGACAGGAGGGAACTCTTCCTTCAAGGCTGATTTTCTCAAGCACCCTATTACGGCAAGAATTCAACAAAATCCCTGAGAATCTACGCGCAAAGAGCCTTGTGGCACTCCCTTACCGCCTACCTGAAGATATGCAACCCCGGATGCGATTCGTCACCAAGTGGCTGCAAGTGCGCAAAGTACCCACAACCAACCTCTCAATACAATCCAATGTCTATTTTCTAAACTGGATGATGACCGGTGTACTGCGCATGATGGGCAACGATTTTTACCGAGATTACTTTCTCGATATCATCGACATGATGAACGATGAAAATTATGCAATCGTTAACTATCCGCGGCTCAGTTTTGGAGCCGGCCAGAGATACGCTTCAAAAGGTTGTTTTCTGGTAGAGGTTGGAGCAGGCAAACAGCCGGAACTCATTCAGCGTAGTCCGTGGGTTATACATTGAAAGCCTATATCGACAAGTTAAATCTGCAAATACTGCCAAAGTCCGTTCTACCATAGCTCTTCAGCACAATCCGTGTCAGATCAAAGTCTTATCACTAAACCACTATGCACTAAAAGTGCATAGGTTCCCTGAGGACTAAAGTCCCTAATCTAGTTTAAAGTTTTCGTTG
>JAQYVS010000382.1 GCA_030145365.1 Desulfofustis sp.
GATTTTGACGAAGAGCGCGTCAAAGACCACCTTAAGCAGGGGCGAAATGTAATCTATGGTGATGCCGGCGACGAGGATTTCTGGAAGCGGGGTTTGATCGGTGAGAAAAGGTTACACCTGGTCATGCTTACCATGGGCAATTCCACAAACATCAGCGCTGCTCGTAGGATCAGAAAGATCTCAAAACAGGAGACTATTGCAACCATCGTTGAATACGAAGATCAAATCAGTCCATTGAGAAAGGTGGGAGCAGACTATGTCTTTAATGCTTATGCCGAGGCGGGTGCCGGTTTCTCAGAGCATGTACATGAACTTCTTCAAACAGAAGGGAAAAACTTCGGCAATAAAGCCTCTGTATCTGACCGATCGTAAGATAACGTAAAAAGGGGGAAACGGCTGAGCCGCTTCCCCCTTTTGGGTTGGTTTAAAATAACTGCTGATTACTTGATATCCTGTTTAAACAGATCAAGATAAATCTTCTGGAATTCTCCACTATTGATGGCGCCCTTTATATCAGCAGTGTTGGTATTGAACCAGGTGTGCATCGGGTCAGTTGCAAACAGGTTGTCGATGTATGCGTTGACTTCGCTGTCACCTATGTGACGTGCTCCAGGTATGAATTTGAAGTAGAAGTTGTAGGCCACGTCATAGATGCCATGCCACCAGGCATAAACCGGTCCCATCATCGCCGCACCCATTCGAGCCCGGCGCCCTTCATGATGCCACAGTTCCCAATATTCCCATTCAAGGTCATTGGAAAAAGCAGCCTTGTTCTCAAGAAGTTTCTTGCTCTTGATCATCTTCATGATAGCTGTTGCCGGCTTGGCGAATTTTTCGTTGTACAGTTTTACCAGTGCATCATATTGAAAATAATGTCCATCAATAAAACGCTGCTGATGGCAGTTCAAACACACATCCTGCATGGCTGTGCGTTTCTTGCCTGCGTCCTCTTTGTATTTGGAGATTGGTGGGCGCAGGGTCCAGGAGATCCTGTCGCCGACATCATGGGTTACAGCCTGGTTGGAAGTGGCGGACATGTGACAGGTGGCGCAGGTCGGGGCTTCATAATAATCTCGGCCGACAATCCATTCATCCTTGTCGAGGTTAAGTCTGTCTCTGAAAGCGAAATAAGCTATACCGTGCTTGGATTCCTCGAAGATTTCTTTTTGAGGATGATCCGGGCCGAGGTGGCATTTCCCACAGTTTTCCGGTTGACGAGCCTGATATTTCGAAAATGAGTGCCTGGAATGACAGGCGTTACAAGCACCTTTTGAGCCGTCCGGGTTAATGCGCCCGATTCCGCTGTTCGGCCAGGTTTCAGGGGATAGCTTGTTAGGGGAACTCTCATCTATCTTCACCTTTCCCCCGTGACAGGACTCACAGCCCGTGATCACTATTGGCAGGCCCCCGGCGGCATGGGCCAAATAGGCGTCATTGGATTCCAGGATTTCGCCGGCATGGGCATGGTAGGAGTCAGTAGTTTCCTGGGCCTGCTGTTCATGGCATTTCCCACAATCCTTGGGGGTGACGAGGGTAGCAACTGTCGCGCCGTTATGCTCAAAACCGTCTACATCTCCGGCATCTGATTCATGGCAGTCAATGCAACCAACGTCATTTTCTCCGTGAGCAGAATTTTTCCATTGCAGATACATGCCCGGATTTTCTTCCTGATGGCAACTGATACAATCATCTCCTACTGAAGCTGACAATCCCTGGGTGAAAAGAAGCGGGATTGCAAGGAGTGCGGCTGTGATAAGAAACTGTCTCATAAAGGCCCCCATGCGTTAATGGAAAAATGATGTGAAATGGCTGTAATCATCACTGTACAGAAATGACAATACCTATACCCATGTACTGCATTGTAAACCTAATTGATTTATGTCCCGAATTCAACTCACAAATAAACTCAAAACCCTAACGACTCATCAGAGTTGATATTCACAACGGTAAAATTCAGAACTGTCGAGGAACTTGTGAGTGTTACTCAACGGTAACGTGTTTTTGGCGAAGATGTTACCAAAAGGTATCATATGGTCTGCCGATATGGCTATGTATATGAATTCAGATAAAAATAAATATTGGTTCGTCATTTGCTTAGATAAGAATGGTAAACTAGTAATAGTTGTCTTGGCGGCGTCTCTCTGCTTTTTACTTTCCTCCTGCGCTCAGGAATCGAAGCAGGAGGATCCCCTCAATTACCCGTTGCCCGAAAAACCGAGGGACACCTCAAGTAGAAAGCCGATCAAACAGATGATGTTTTTTGAGGCGGCCAAGGAAGCTGCCGATGTCTCCAACGATGTACTTGTTATCCCGCCGGATCCCAAAAAGGAAAACAACCCTGAAAAACAATAACCTGTACCTGCAGATAACAGCGGGCAGCAGGCGATGCCTCTGTGTGTTTTATTTCATGTGCAGCGGATTTTCATCTACTTACAATCAATCAGCTGTTGCTTAAAAAAAAGGTAAGTCTCAGTACATAATCGGCCAGTGAAATGACTCCGTGTGCTGCCCTTCGGTCTGATCATCCGGACTGTGAAAAACCGACGGGATGGCGGACGTTTTGCGTCCTATGCCGTCGGTGACTTTTTCACTTCCCAGATGGGCCTTTTATAGAGGCACACTCACCTACTTTACTACTCTCAATTCACATTCGGTGATAGTCTCGTGTAAGAGTTGGCGGAGGTATAGGTGGGGTGCCTCAGGCTGAAACGCAACACGATGAGGTGATCCACTTGCGCTTCTCTTTTCCTGCTATAATTACTTAGAGATGTTTGGTAGATTTTCTATTAACAGCAATGGCGGTCACAATACTTGATTCTTGTCTCCCTTTTTGTTATGCAAGCCTTGGCGATAACCCAAGAGAAAAATTAATATAAAAGAAAATCCATAACATTTGGTGTAAAGTGTTATGAACAGGGCTGATGGAAAACACCAACCGGCCTGGTCCTCTACAGAAGTTCAATGTCTGAGATCAAAGATTTTGACTCGGATTTGAAGGTATACTCATGCATGGAGTTTCAATAATCATTCCGACCAGGAATGAGGCCGATAATATAGATCTTCTCCTACAGAGGATCTTCGGGGTTGAATACCTCCAGTACATAGACCACGAGATCATCATCGTCGATGACGGCTCTGAAGATGAGACAAGGGCTAAAATCCGCCACTGGAGCGAGGGAAACCCGGTTCGCTTGATTGAAAGAGACACCCGCGGCGGACTCGCCAGTGCAGTAGTTACCGGATCCCAACAGGCAAGATTTGACATCTCCCTGGTCATGGATGCCGATTTGAGTCATCCGCCCGAAAAAATTCCGGAATTAATCGAGCCGCTGGTCAACGGCACCAGTGATATGGTGATCGGCAGTAGATATGTCGAAGGCGGGGCAACCCCTGAATGGCCGGCTTCCAGGAAGATCGCCTCAAAACTTGCCACACTGCCCGCTCGGCTGTTTAGCGATGTGAACGATCCGATGGCTGGGTTTTTCAGTGTGTTTACCCGGTTTCTCAGAAGACTGCGGCCCGATGTGCCAGGATTTAAGATTGGGCTCGAGGTGTTGGCGATCAGTGGTGATGATTTCCGGGTACTTGAAGTACCGATAATTTTTAATGATCGGTTTGAAGGGTTTTCAAAGATGAACAAACGAATCATTTTTGAATACCTGAACCAAGTGGTTCAGTTGAGCCCTGTGGATACCCATGCTTTTTCGCCAATACGTATATTCGGGCTGGCAGGTATAGGTCTTCTGGTCGATCTGTTAATCTTTTTTCTGGCTCAGTCCAACGGTTATACAGCACTCAGTGCGCATCTTGCAGGGATGGCAGGGAGTAGTCTGGTTCTGTTCAGTACGATGTTCTTGATGCGCTTGCACTCCAATCCGAAGAACAGACTTTCTGTCGGACAATTACTCGGATTTCCGTTGGTCCTGGTTTATTCAAGCAGTGTGCAGGGCGCTGTTTTTCAGATGTTTCGTCAGGATGAATTGTCGGCAATGTCGATGATTGGCTTTATGCCCGGTGCTCTGACGGGTATCATCTGTTTTCTGATACTTGCAATCATTTATATCTTTTCAGATTTCTCTTCTGTTTCACGAAATATTCGACTGAGATTAACGGTGATTGGCGGAATTCTCATGCTGGTTCTGCTTCGCCTGGTGTATCTTGGTCTTCCTGAATTAATGGAGCAGGAAGCCTATTACTGGAACTACGCCCAGCATCCCAGTTTGAGTTATCTCGACCATCCGCCCCTTGTCGCCGTTTTAATCTGGATCGGTACGTTTATCTTTGGAACAAACGAATTCGGCGTTCGTATAGGGGCTTTTCTCTGTTGGTTTGTTATCGCTTTTTTTTCTTATCGGCTGACTTCCAGAACATTTAACAAAACGGCAGCTTTAGGGAGTGTTTTTCTGGTCGGTATGCTGCCCCTCTATTTTGGAACTGGTTTTATCATCACCCCGGATGCTCCGCTGCATGCGGCCTGGGCTGCTTTTATATATTTCCTGTATCGTGCAGTTATTGACGGCCGGTCACAGGCCTGGAAGTGGGTGGGAGTCAGCCTCGGGCTGGGAATGTTGTCCAAATACACGATTGTCTTGTTGGGACCGGGAGTCCTATTCTTCCTGCTGGTAGACAAAAAGGCCCGTGGTTGGTTCATAAAGTTACCACCTTATATCGCACTGCTGATTGCCGTCGCACTTTTTATGCCGGTATTGATCTGGAATTACCAGCACGAATGGGTATCGTTTTTATTTCAGAGCGAGCAGCGGGTGAGCGATAGAGCGTTTTTTACAACCCATCGGTTGCTTGGATATATTTCTTTGATCCTGACTCCTGCTGGTTTGCTGGCGATGATGCTTTTTTTCAGCCGGGGAAATTACTATTTTAAAACACAATCCAAGTCCGACACAGCGCTAACAAACCGGTTGATAAACCGGAAATATCTCTTGCTGTTACTCCTTGTCCTGGCACCTTTGAGTGTTTTTTCCCTGTTCAGTTTGACCAGGGAAGTAAAACTCAATTGGGCCAGTCCGCTCTGGCTGGCAGCTATGCCGTTTCTTGGATTTACGGTAGCATCAGGTTTTTCTTCTCTACGATCCACATTTCGGTCTTTTCTACAATGGTTATGGAGGATTACCGCATTTGCACTGATTGTTTGTTACGCTGTAAGCCTGCATTATGCAACACTCGGTTTGCCGGGAGTTCCCTATCTCTCTGATCCATTTCTGCTGGGTTGGGAGGAGTTGGCTGAAGAAGTTGAATCCGTGGTTGATCAGGTGGAAGATTATACCGGCAAGCGTCCAATAGTAGTTGGTATGGATGCCTATCAGATAAGCAGTGGTCTTGCTTTTTACCGGTCCAAGATTTCTGCACACGACCCGGAGAAAAGAGCAATAGGTGTAGACGAGACAGTGGGATGGCATCTGTTCGGGTGGGACTCGCTGATGTATCGCTACTGGGCAGAGCCTGAGAAGTTTTATGGTCGAGATATTCTTGTCATTGCCTCTAGCAAGATCCGGGCTGAATATCCATATTTTCAAAACCGATTTGTTTTGATGAACAACATCCATCCATTTGATGTGACAAAAGACGGCGAAATGGTCAAGCGTTTCTATTTCCGGGTAATCAGAGGCTATCGGGAACCTCGGCAATAAACTCCAGTGACTTGGTCATGTTGCACCGCCGTTAGCGAGGTGGAGAGGATCGAGCAACCGATCCAGCAGTTCTGGATCAAGATCCGTTTCTTCACCTGAAATTTCACGAATGGACCGCTTTTCCTCACGGGCTTTTTTAGCCAGCCTGGCAGCTTCCAAATAACCGATATACGGTGTTAATGCGGTTATCAGGACGGGATTCTTGTCCAACGGTTTTTTTATTCTATTCTCCCGGATGGTCATCGTCTGGATTGCCTTTTCGGCAAGTACGCTGCAGCTGTTTCCTATCAGTTCCCCGCTTTCCAGAAGATCAGAAGCTGCCAGCGGCAACATGGTATTGAGCTGAAAGTTTCCTGACTGTGCCGCTATCGTAATCGATGTGTCATTGCCGATGACCCTGGCTGCGGCCATACACACAGCTTCGGGGATTACCGGGTTAACCTTGTCCACCATGATTGATGATCCCGGCTGCAGCGGTTCAAGTCTGACTTCTGCCAATCCAGCCTCTGGCCCGGAATTCATCCACCGTAGGTCATTGGCTATTTTCAAGAGCGTGACCCCACATCCCTTCAAGTGCCCCGATGTTTCCAGAACAGTATCGATACAACTTATTCCTTTGAACGTGGAATCAGTCTGCTGAAATTCAAGCCCACTGAGCACACTAATTTCCTGCAGGGCCAGTTCTGCAAAACCCGGTGGGCAATTTACGCCGCTACCGACAGCTGTTCCTCCCAGGGGCAATTTGCTGAGCCGAACCATGACCTGCTGCAGTCTATATATATTGTCGTTAATCTGGGAGGCCCAAGCATTGAGTTCATGCACCAGTCGTATCGGTAAAGCATCCATTAAGTGTGTGCGACCAGTTTTAACCACATCCGTATATTGTTCACCTTTGCTGGAAATTATCTGGGCCAGTTTGGAAAGAGCAGGAATAATGAGAGAGCTGATCTGCAGAGCAGCTGACAAATGCAAGGCTGAAGGGATTACGTCATTGGAGCTCTGGCCCATATTGACATGATCATTTGGAGAGAGCACAATTCCTTGTTGTGCAGCGAGATTTGCTATAACCTCGTTGACGTTCATATTGGTGCTGGTACCGGAGCCGGTTTGCAGTATCGGAACCGGAAAATAATCACTCAGGTTTGCTGGATGAATTGCATCAATGGATCTGATGATGGCATCAGCCTCCCTGGTCGTCAAAAGATCGAGTTGACGATTGGCTAAAGCGGCAGCTTTTTTAATTATCAGCAGTGCCTGGATAAAAGTTTCAGGCATCTTTTTGTCTGATATCGTGAAATTATTCAGGGCTCGTTGGGTTTGCGGTCCGTATAAAGCAGAACTTGGAATTTCAACGCTACCCATCGA
>JAQYVS010000014.1 GCA_030145365.1 Desulfofustis sp.
TCAACCGGTGTGATGATGCCCATAGGATTTGAATTTGGATTTCGAAAAAAAACCGATGTGGTGAAAACTCGACCAAAAGATTGGGAACAAACAGATGTGGATCTGACTTCATATATTGCTCAAGTTAACACAATCAAATCCTCTTACTCTATTTTTCAGGAGGAGGCGCCGACAGAAATCCTTCCTCATTCCAATCCGAATGTCTTGTTCCTGTGGAAGGCATCTGTCAGAACGCCAGAGGAGGCACTGATTATTCTCAATAAAGATATACATCAGCATCAACATTTTTATGTTGAGAGCTTTCAGGAATATGTCCAGGCGGGCGCCGGATCTGTCTTGGTTGATATCTCACCGGAATATGCATCGGAATTTCTACCAAAACCGTTTGTCTATGATCTCCGGCCCGGGCAGGGTATCGTGCTGATTACCTCGAGAAGACCTGTGCCGGAGGATGTTTGAAACACTATGCACCTTGTATTTTCATCAGCTTATTTGTAACATGTCAAACTTGTAATTCAGGGTTGTTGGTAAACGTCTTGTGCAAGAGATAGGGTACACCTTGGGAGGTATGAACCAAGGGTTGGCATGATAGGGTAAATGGTTTAATAAGCAATTTTTTTAAGGTCAACCAAGGATTTACTTTGGAGTCAATTGAATTGCCGGATTCATATGGTGAAACCTGCCTCTTTCTGATGGCTGTTGAGCCTTCTCTCGTTCATGTCATCTGGGATGTCGACCCTGCTGTGCTGAAAGGAATAAAAGATCAGGGGCGTGACGACCTGCACCCAGTCAGATTCATTCTCCGATTTCATGACGTTACGAGCAATATTTTTGATGTTGAGAAGAGTCTTGCTTCTTTTGACGTGGATATCGATTTAAACGAGAAAAAGCGCTACGTTCCACTGCGGAATGCGGGTCGTGCATACTGGGCCGAAATAGGTACAATAAATGCCGCTGGTTCCTTTTCCCACATTGTCAGGTCAAACGTGACCGAAACGCCACGGGTTGGGACCATCCCGGAAACTGAGCGTCAGTTTGTGATGGTTCAGGAAGTTGCTGCACAGGAAGGCGCGGCAATTGACGTGCCGCCGGAACCATTATCTCATGAACGTTAGAGCCCAGAAAAGGGAAACGCCCCATTACCGTGCTGGACCATGAACGATGAACAGGAGAAAACGCAGCCAGAGGAAACGGGCAGCACGTGTTCCATTTTTGCCAGGGACGTCCTGAAGGGGGCCAGCCTTTTTCACAGGCCACGATTGGGCGCGGAACATGTGTTTCGGCCGGGAATCCGTGCGATCCGGGTGATACTTGAGAGGGAGCAGAAACAGGCTGGCGCTGTTGACCTGACAGAAAGATGCGAGAAAACGTTCGTGGCCGGGATCTCGTCAAAATAAGACTGCAAAGACAGGGTTGAGAAAGCGTCCTCTGCCGCACTCTCTGTGTACAGCTGCGTGATTATCAAACGAAAAATATCCGTGTCCCGGAGAGTGAGGTCGCAACTATGACAAAAGGGTATTTGGCCTTAGTCCTGCATGCACACCTACCTTATGTCAGGCACCCTGAGTACGATCATTCCATTGAGGAAAATTGGCTTTTCGAGGCCATTACCGAGACCTATCTCCCTCTGCTGCTGCTGTTGGATGGTTTGGCGGAGGACAACATTGATTTTCGATTGACCCTGTCGATCACCCCGACCCTGGCTGCCATGCTCGGGGATTCATTTTTACAATATCGTTATCTCAACAGGCTTGAATGTCAGATTGAACTGGCTAACAGAGAAATCATCCGGACGAGATCTTCTGAATTTAACAGCCTGGCTGATTTTTACCACCAGCGTCTTCTCAAACTGCGCCATGCCTATCTGAATCGCTATGACCGGAATCTGATCCAGGCCTTTACGCGTTATCAGGATCTGGGCCAGTTGGAGATTGTTGCCAGCGCGGCAACGCATGGATACCTTCCCCTGCTTTCAACCATCCCTGCTGCGGCCCGAGCGCAAGTTAGGATCGGAGTGGAAGAGCATCAGCGTCTCTTCAATAGCAGTCCTCAAGGCTTCTGGCTGCCGGAATGCGGGTATTGTCCGGGCATTGATGAGTACCTGGCTGATCACGCTCTCCGATATACTATCGTTGAAACGCATGGTGTCACTCGCGCTGAGCCGCGGCCGGATTACGGCGTATATGCTCCGGTTTGTTGTCCGTCGGGGGTAACGGTTTTCGGACGTGATCCAGAATCATCAAGGCAGGTCTGGAGTTCAGAGGAGGGCTATCCCGGGGATCATGCTTATCGTGAATTCTACCGTGATATTGCCTATGACCTCGAAAGTGAGCATCTCACGCCTTGCCTGCACCCTGACGGTATTCGATTGGACACCGGCTTCAAGTATTACCGGATCACCGGTAAAACGGAGCACAAGGAAATCTATGTCCCGGCCCATGCAGAGAACAAGGCCGAGCTCCATGCGGAAAATTTTGTCGCCAACCGCGCAAAGCACATCGAATATCTTTCCACGCTCATGGATAGAAAGCCGATCATTGTGGCGCCTTACGACGCGGAATTATTTGGCCATTGGTGGTTCGAGGGACCTGTCTGGTTGAATTCCGTGATCCGGCAGATAAGCACGCAGCAAAAAAACATCCGCCTTACAACTCTTTCTGAATACCTGGAAGAATATCCAGTCAATCAGATCGCCAGCCCTTCCGCTTCCAGCTGGGGACAGAACGGTTCCCACGAAACCTGGCTTAATGAACGCAATGACTGGATTTATCCCCACTTGCATCAAGGGGCGCAGATAATGGCAAGACTGGCAAATAAATATGCACTTGCCAACGGGCTGACATTACGGGCCCTGAAGCAGGCGGAAAGAGAGCTCCTGTTAGCCCAGGCGAGCGATTGGGCCTTTATGCTCCATTCTGACAAAATGGGCGAGTATGCGGGGCAAAGAACGAAGACCCATCTGGCCCAATTCATGCGGCTGAAGGATGCAATCGAAAATCGGAAGATAGATCAAAAATGGCTGGC
>JAQYVS010000062.1 GCA_030145365.1 Desulfofustis sp.
ATCATCATAAAACGTTGAACTTTTGCCAGTGCTTTGTGTTTCACCTTTTGCCTTATCTATCAGATCGCGATATTCAGCGGTATCCAGATAGCGGGTTTTTTCGTCAAGATCTTCTTCCTCACCCCCGGCAAGTTGTTGATCGATGTCTGAACGATCAAAAATCAGGGTATGTTTGCCAACCAGAATTGCATCGTCATTTCTCAAACCGTGGGTCGAGACAAGTTTTTCGTTCACAAAGGTCCCGTTTGTACTTCCCAGATCTTTAATAATGAAGCTCGCTGAAACCGAATCAATTCGGGCGTGGGTACCGGAAACAGCCAAATTGTCGATAACGATATCGTTGGCATCGTTGCGACCGATGGTGATACTTTGACCGATACCTATCGGAAACTTATCCAACACGGTATCTTTGTATTTTAATATGATTACAGGCATCTCAGTTTTCCCGGTAATGTGGCATTAATAATGGTAACGCCCAACACATTATATCGCTTATTTCGATAAAGCTACCATATTTCTGTCAATCTTTTCAATGGTTTTAGACTCCAATCTTCACCGGGGCCGAATCTCCCGTGATGGTAGGTACTGTTTCCAATAGTAAAATTGAATAGAAGGCCGTAGTGAAGAGGCCGGAGGTGGTTGATCACCTTTCGATGATGTTTATAGTTCGATTGATTTCAGATGATTGACCCTTTTTAAAGCGTGTTGTACCATTGCCAATGATGTGAAGGCCTTATTCTTGGCAGACTGTATCGTACAGATTGCACAATTAAGTAGTTGAAAAACTGTTAAATTTGGTTATCAAAATGACTGAACATAAAAATGTACTTGGCTCTGCTCTAGAAATCTGCAGCCTCGAGCCATTGACGGGTTTCACCCGTGAAGGCAGTTGCAAGGTTACCAAGGAAGATGTTGGTGTGCATGGGGTGTGTGTTGTTGTTACCGAGGAATTCCTGGAATTTTCAAAACGTGTCGGTAACGATCTCAGTACTCCGATGGAGATGTACGGTTTTCAAGGGCTCAAGCCGGGAGACCGCTGGTGCCTGTGTGCTCCTCGCTGGCAGCAGGCTTTGGAGCATGAGATGGCTCCCGAGGTAGATCTGATGGCCACCCATGAATCGGCTCTGGACTATTCCTCACTTGTGGATTTATTGCGTCATTCCATCGGTACCACTACTTGATAATCTGCTCTGGCCTTGGCATATCTATGCATGCACATGTAGCAGGACAATAACGAAAAGATTATGGATAGATTATTGATCATTGTTGTTTCGGCTTCGTTGGGGGTAGGCTTCTTTTTTTGGTTCTCCCGGGCGATCAACAAGCAATCCGTTAAGAACTTTGTATTTGCTCATCAGTGGCTGCTGCACCCCAACGCAATTTGTTATTGGCGGGCAGCAATGGCAGCGGTTGCCTTCCTGCTTTATTTCTTCCTCGGTTATCAGAGTGTCGCCATACCTATTTTTACTTTTGCCGCAATACTTGATGGTGTGGATGGAGTCGTTGCCAGAAAGTGTAATCTGGGATCAAAGTTGGGTGAGTGGCTCGATCCGTTATGCGATAAGTTTACCTATCTGCCGGCGCTGATCGGGTTTGCCTATGGGGGTATTATTTCCTCTACCCTGGTCTGGATTCTTGTGGCAATAGAGTTGTTCGGACAATTCTTTGCTCGAAGAATTCTTGATCTGCTCAAAACCTCGGGAGCAGCGAATAACTTCGGAAAAATCAAGGCGATAATCTGTTTCGGCCTGGTAATTTTCTGTGCTCTGCTTGACGACATTCCCGCTGTCTATGATATCGGCGACGAGGTACTGATCGCCTGTATCATCCTCGCTTCGGCTTCAATCGTATTTAAGTTTGTCCCCAATCACTACTATGCAGATATTCTGTCTACCCTGAACTTCTGCTGCGGTATTAGCGCTCTCGTTTTGACTTATCATGGATATTTTGCCTGGGCGATCTTTATCATCATTATTGGGCAGTTGTTTGACTTGTTTGACGGGAGAATGGCAGAGAAACACGGGGGCACCAAATATGGGCCATATCTTGACGATATTGCAGACTTTGTCAGTTTCGGTCTGGCACCTGCCTACGTCATTATTAAAATGGGCGGCTCACTGGCCTGGATTATTGCTGTCATCTATATTTGCGGGGTTGCCTACCGCCTCATTCGGTTTGTGGCGGTGGATAAGAATCGGACGGATCTGCCGGCAGGTATCTTTAACGGACTTCCCAGCCCTGCCGGAGCATTGATTGTTCTCGGCGGTGCCTTGGTTGCGCCGCCAACAATACTCTGGGTAATTGCCCTGATATCGGTCGGCTTGATGATCAGCCATATTCGGTTTGCCCATTTTGGCAGGGTCCTTTTAAAACACATCCCGAGGCCGTTGTTTTATTTCATGAGTTCGGTGATGATCGTGACCATCTCCTTCGTCTTGAAAACGAAAAACGTGCAGATGTTTGGCTATCTGATCCTCTGTTCGGTTCTGCTCTATTTACTTGTCGGAAAGAAATGGTCTCACAAATCTTCTTAACCCGGTTGTTCAACTCTCGTATCGAAAGCATATTCACGTGCTGAAGCTCAGAAAAATTATTGTTGTTGGAGGCGGTGCATCCGGTCTCATGGCAGCCGGAAGAGCGGCTGAATGCGGGGCTGAGGTCATGTTGCTGGAGAAGATGGCAACACCAGCGAGAAAGATTCGGATTACCGGCAAGGGACGCTGTAATTTGTCAAATACGGCTGATATTTCCGATTTTATAACACATTTCGGCACATCAGGAAGATTTCTCAGACAGGTCTTTGGACAATTTTTTTCCGGCGAGCTCACAGAATTTTTAGCCTCACACGGCATGGCCGTTACCGTTGAGCGCGGTGGCAGGATATTTCCATCACATGCCGATGCTCCGGCCGTCGCCCGGGTACTCATTGATTGGTGTAAAAGTGTGGGAGTCAAAATTCTACCCACGCATCCGGTGAGTGAACTGATTATCACAGGTGAAATGGTTAGCGGAGTTGTCTGCAATAAAAAAATCATTTCAGCTGATAGTGTTATTCTGGCCACCGGCGGTAAGAGCTATCCGCGCACTGGGTCAACGGGAGATGGCTACAAATTGGCTGAGTCTGCAGGCCACACCCTGGTTCCCGTGAGTCCGTCCCTTGTTCCACTTATGGCAGATAAGGCGGTTGTCAAGGAGTTGGCCGGCCTCGAATTGAAAAACATCAAAGCGAGATTATATATCAATCTCAAGAAGAAGAAAGAAGCCTTTGGGGAACTCATTTTCACTCATGCAGGGCTTTCGGGGCCGATCATTCTCACCATGAGTTCCATAGTGGTTGAAGCTTTGAAAGAACATAAGCAGGTCGCCATACACCTTGATTTAAAACCGGCCCTTGATGATAAAAAACTGGATGCCAGGCTTCTGCGAGATAGAGGTAACCGAGGAAATGAGCCAATGCATTCGGTACTGCGCGGCTTACTGCCTCAGCCATTGGTCGCCGTGTGTCTGAATGAAACAGAGATTGATCCTGAAGTGGCGGCAAACCAGCTTAATGCTGAAAAAAGAAAAAAACTGCGATACTGGTTAAAGGATTTTCGATTTAAAATCACCGGGCATAGCTCTTTTGATGAGGCCATTATAACTAACGGCGGAGTTGCTACCCGGGAAATCGAACCCAGGACCATGGAGTCAAAAAAGACCAGAGGTCTGTATCTTGTAGGTGAACTGCTTGATATTCAGGCAGAAACCGGCGGCTATAATTTACAGGCAGCTTTTAGTACCGGCTGGGTAGCCGGTCAGTCCGCTGCACTCTGATGATTGTCCTGAAACAAAATGAGCAGTTGCAGCTTCCAGGCTAAAGAATCTTATCTCTAATCTTTTCCCAAACGGCGGCCACCCCTTCGGCAAACCCTGCAGCATAACCATCGAGATTGAAAGTTTTTCCTAGATCGGTGGACAACCTTGAGGCTGATTCTTCGATTAAGGACCATAACTCAGGGTCCATCTCGTTGATCGTTTTTTTAAAGGAGTCAAAACTGATCGGTACCGCCTTGCGTACCAGGTGCAAATCACTGATACCAATGAATGGATCGTAGTTGATTTGTTCGTTTCTAATATATCGTTCAGCGTCTTTTTTACCGGCTTCGATAGATTGTGTTAACTCTTTCATGTATGAACTCTTTTAAAATGACAGTTAGCGTATGAAGTTCCCGGCTAAAGGAACCAGTCAATATCTTAGATGAGTCCCCAACGTCCTGGGTTCGGACCGAATAGGTCCCAATTTTCCTCCAGATATTCTGAAAACCATTCCTGAAATCTTAGATCGGGGCGGTTACCGGAAAACGGGAAACTGAGGTAAAACCGGGCACAGCCGTACCGATCCGGTTTTCGGCTTATCCGCATGGGAGGATAATTCTGCTTTGCCTGGACAAGCAGCTCATCTACACGATCGATATCTTCCAGTGGTACCGTGAGGTTAAAACAATATTCCCTGCTCATGGGTATCAGTCACATTGGGGCCAACCATATCCCCACCGCCATGGTAATCCGGTACATGGGACGCCTCCTAAGCGTACCGCACGATACATAAGATCGCCAATGGTCTGGTAGATTTGGCTGACGTCTTCTAATGAGAGTTCATATCCTACACTTAATTCGGGAGCACGCTGAATCCCGGTTTCGATAACACAGACCCGGAGTTCCTCATCGGCTCGTTTACGTGCCAGAAAACTCATGGTGGCAGTAGGATGAGCCGATCCAGCTGTGTGGTATTGCTTATCGTGGTCTATGCAGCAGGATTCCCAGGGGGGGAGGTCACCGTGGGTTTTTCTGATCTGGTCAATGGAGTCTGCCAGATATTTCCAGCCCACGGAAAGCCCGCCGCTACAGCCATCGGTAGTAAACTCAGCCAGGCTGTTCTCAGGGTTCTGCTTCTGGACCAACAGCTGTTCATGTCTGCCCAGCTCCAGTTTCCACTCCAGATTGTCAAGCATTGAAGTAGAGTCGCCCGGCTCT
>JAQYVS010000103.1 GCA_030145365.1 Desulfofustis sp.
ATTGCCCATGGTAAGCATGACCAGGTGTAACCTTTTCTCACCGATCAAACCCCGCTTCCAGAAATCCTCGTCGCCGGCATCACCATAGATTACATTTCGCCCCTGCTTAAGGTGGTCTTTGACGCGCTCTTCGTCAAAATCGAGCCCGAGCACCTTTCTCCCGTAACAATGCTCAAGATGATCATAAGCACCGGTACCAATTCGCCCCATGCCAAAAACAGCCACCGTTGCCTCACCGACATCAATTCCCTCGTCCTCAGGTAGCCGGTCTCTGGTCTCGAACCTCTTAAGGGCAGCTTTCCAGCGTGAGTAAACATTAGGAATCATGGCAGTAACAGGTGAGACAACAATCATAGAGATCGATAAGGCCACAGCAATGATGATTAGCCACTCGCTGCCCAGCCAGCCACTCGAGACACCTACGGCGCAGACAATCAGGCCAAACTCACTGTAATTCGCCAAGTTTACCGAAGCAAGCAGCGATGTTCTTGCACGTACCTGAAGCCTGGTAAGCAGGAAGAAAAACAGTGCTGCTTTGAGCGGGATAAAGAATACGAGTAAAAGAGCCAGTGCAACCATCTGAACATTTGGTAAATCAGCTAAACCGATGGTTAGGAAAAAACCGACAAGAAACAGATCTTTAAAACCGAGCATCGCTTTTGCAAGCTCATCCGTTTTCGGGTGTCCTGCCAGCAGCATACCGAGAAGCAAGGCCCCTAAATCCGGCTTCAGGCCAACGACTTCAAAAATTTGTGCGCCGGCAATGGGCAGGATACAGGCCAGCAGAACCAGGAGTTCACCATGACCGCTGCGATCCATTATATACATCAACGGTTTTCGCAGAAAAAACAGACCCAATAGGGCCAGAGCCCACACAGAAGGCACTTTGCCGGTTGACAGAGTGATGAAAATCACCGCAAACAGATCCTGCATGATCAGAATCCCAATACCCATACGGCCATGCTTCGAAGTCATCTCACCTCTTTCCTCGAGGATCTTCACCACAAAAACCGTACTGGAAAAACTCAAGGCAAAGCTGATGAGAAGGCAGGTGGAAAAAGCTAATCCATCAAAATAGGAACAACCAAACAGAGCCAGACAGAACAGAACAACAGCCAGTGCTATCGTAGTGACAAGCATATGTACCGATGCTGTTCCCCATATCTGAGGTTCAAACAACTTTTTTACCTGGACTTTGAGACCAATACTGAAAAGCAGCAGGATGATGCCAATTTCGGAGAGCTGTTTAAGTGTGGTGTCCAGTTCAAAACCCAACAGATTCAGAACAAATCCGGCTGCAAGAAATCCAACCAACGGTGGCAGGCCAATCTGTTTGACAATAAATCCGAAGACAAAAGCAGTGGTTATGCTGAGCACCGACATGACAACCTCATTTAATTGTTGCAACAATTGTAAAAAAAGCAGCAAGGTCTTTTCATAGATAGCAAAAGAAACAGTTCAAACTGCAAACCCAACTATTTGGTGTTACACTACAAGTTGACCTGATACTTTTCAACCCGAGCGACTTGCCATTTAAGCAAATCATACAGATAGTTGGATATATTTTGTTATCTCAATCAACTCTGATCTCTACAGAGGGAATATGTCATGAGCGGTTATTATAAAGACCCGGATCCGCAGGAAACTCGGGAATGGATCGAAGCACTGGATGGTGTCATCGAAAATGAAGGCGGCGACAAGGCCGATTTTCTCTTACGGGTTCTCACGGATTGGGCCAGGAACAAAGGAGTATCAACTTCTCCGGGCATCCTGACCCCATACAGCAATACCATCGCACCTGAACAGGAAGAAAAAATCCCCGGGGATTCGTTCACTGCCAGAAATGTTGCTGCTTTTGTGCGCTGGAATGCTATGGCGATGGTGGCAAGAGCCAATAAAGGTGGATTGAGCCTCGGTGGCCATATCGCAACCTATACATCGGTATCGGCGATATACGAAGTTGGCTTTAACTGGTTCTTCAAGGGCCCTGACGCCCCTGATGGAGCCGATATGGTCTATTTTCAGGGCCACAGCTCGCCTGGTGTCTATGCCAGAGCTTTCGTAGAAGGAAGACTCAGTGAAGAACAGTTGAATCATTTTCGCCGGGAAGTCGACGGTAGGGGGCTGTCCTCTTATCCCCACCCCTGGCTGATGTCCGATTTCTGGGAATTTCCAACAGTGTCCATGGGGCTGGGGCCGATGATGGCTATCTACCAGGCCCGCTTCATGAAATACATGGACAGCCGCGGGCTGAAAGCCGCCGGCTCCCGTAAAGTTTGGTTTTTTATGGGAGATGGCGAGTCTGATGAACCGGAATCTCTTGGTGCACTCACCCTGGCTGCCAGGGAAAAACTCGACAATCTGCTCTTTGTGGTCAATTGCAACCTGCAGCGGCTCGACGGGCCGGTTCGAGGAAACGGCAAGATCATCCAGGAACTTGAAGGCAGGTTCCGTGGTGCCGGCTGGCATGTCATCAAAGTAATTTGGGGCAGCGAATGGGATAAAATCCTTTCCAGGGATAAGGAAGGACTGCTGATTAAGAAATTCGGTGAGATGGTGGACGGCGATTTTCAGACTATCAGAGCTCGAGGTCCTGAATATCTGCGTGAAAAAGTTTTCGGAGATGACCCCCGATTAGCTGCGCTGGTTGAAGATATCAGCGACGAAGAACTCTGGCAGATGACCAGGGGGGGACACGACCCACGTAAAGTGTATGCCGCTTTCTCAGCTGCCAGCAAATTCAAAGGCAAACCGACGGTAATCCTGGTAAAGACGAT
>JAQYVS010000124.1 GCA_030145365.1 Desulfofustis sp.
AATCGCAGAACTGAGCATGGGAAACTGCCCTAAATATGTTGGATACAATGAACTGACTTGAGCTGAGCAACTGGGCGGCTTTCATTTGCGCCCAGAACATTCAGATGCAAATAAATTCAAATTTCAGATTATCAGAGATGGGAATGCCATGCAAAGGATACCAGCATTTATTTCAGAACAGCGAGATTCGATCTGTTGGCTGGAGTGCACAACAGCCTGGTCTCTCCCTCACTCTGGGGTTCCTCAGCCAGGGCCGCCTGGTTTTGTTCAAGAAAGGTTTTGGGTTCAAGCCCCCAGCCTGCTGATAGCCGCTTTTCTTCTCTTTTCATGGCCCAGTAAATATATCTCCCGGCAAGGGGAGCCACCAGCCGAGGCGTTACACCCATGCTGGTATAAATGTCATCGAGGAGATCGGTCAGCTGTTGGAAGAGAATATTGTCCTTCCGATACCACCGCTTCATGGCCCAGACGGAACCGGCATACATGGTATACAAGGGTCTGGCATCAGCCCGGTATCGATCTCGTATCCGTTTATCTGTATGGGAGTGGTAGCGCTTCCAGCCCTTGAGGATAGTACGGATCAGCCGAAAAAGGCTGGGGCCGTTGATCTTAAAATCCTGTTCAAAGGCATTAATCAGGATCTTTTCCTCGTCCCCTGCCGGCAAATGCGGGTGGCGATGGTTGAAACGAAACTGACCATGGCTGTCAGAAACCTTGCATTGATCCGGCGGCAGCAGGGTTCCTCGTTTCTTGAGTTCAGCGTGGAGCGGTGTTCCGTGATTAGCCGTGTAGAGCATAAACTGGTGAAAATCAGCCGAATGGGAAACCGCGTAGTCGATAACCTGGTTGATCGTTTCCGGGGTATGCTCCTCGAGACCGATTATCGATGAGCCCAGAACCCGGATACCGTGTTCCTGTAGATCTTCAATCAGTACTCTGGTGTCAATACCTGCGAGCTTGCTGTATTGGCTCTCTTTTCCCTCGAGTCCCATCCAGACCCAGGTAATGCCAAGCTCGACGAGTTGCTCGATGCTGTATGAGCGTAAGACCTTTGCTGAACTGAACACAAAAAGGGCCCAGCTTTTGTTATGTTTCTTTATCTGTTCGAGCAGCCCCAGGGCCCTTTTCCTGTGCAGGAGGAAATTCTCATCCAGTATGAAAAACGATGTCACCTCCAGTTTTTTCTCAAGATCTGCCAATACACCATAGAGCTCTTCGCCGCTTTCAAAAAAATTCTTGAATTTTCCCTTGCCGCCAAACAGCGCAGACGTTGAGCAAAAGTTGCAGCCCATGGGACAACCGACCGAGGGAACCACGACAGCTGCCGTATCTCCTGGTTTATCAGAGAGGGTGTGGCCCAGTATTCTTGTACCGAAGGCCGAGGTCACGGCCGGATGTTTTACCGGTTTAGACATGTCCTGGTTTAGATATTTACGGAACCAGGCGATACCGTCACCCCGTACGAGGTGATCCGTGTCTATTATATCGTCGATATTATCCATATTACTGATGTGCCCGCCAACGACGATAGCAGCATGAGGCTGGTAGGTGCGGATTAACTCGCACATTTTTTTAACTTTCAAAACGTTCGGTATGATGGAACTGATACCTATGATATTGTAATGATTGCTGCGGATGGTCTCGATGAAACAATCCAGCTCAGGAAAGTCCAGAAGGGTACAGGGGGCTTCAATATTTTCTTTTATCATCATCAGCCCGAATGATCGGTGAAACATTCGAAGAGAGAAAACGCCCTGTACGCGGGTAACCTGGTTGTGGTAAAGTTCCATCGGGTTAATTGCACTGCTGCCGTATTCGTCGTCCTGGGCGTATGGCCCAAAAACACTGGTCAACAAAACCTTGGCCCTGGTACCGAGACGATGGACAGGATGATTGTCTGTCATTTTTATACCTCTTGGGGGGAATGAAAAAAATTCTTATCATGAAAGTGTAAAGCATTAATTTGATTGTAGATAGCACTGGAGTGCAAATGACAATTCTTTTACAAAACAGCGGGCAACAATGAAACGTTCACTCTGGTTTCTCCACCCGATCTCTATCTTTATCTTTTCGATCATTGCCCTCGGGCTTTCACTCTTTCTCTATATTTACTGGTACGTTGAGGTCAGTACCGGTCTGAAGGCGGTGATTGAAAAAACCAACCTCGATTCGCAACAATTTGTGGCCTGGCAGACCTGGGTAGTAATCATGGTGCTGTCGATCCTGGTCGGCATTATCCTGGTTGGTGTCTTTACTATTTTTGTCTACCAGAGAAAGACCCAGGCCCTTTATCGTTCACAGCACTCCTTCATTAACAGCTTCACCCATGAACTGAAGACCCCGACAACCTCCCTGAAACTCTACCTGGAGACCTTCATCAAACATGATCTCTCCAGGGACATGCAGTTGAAGTATCTGGATTATATGCTCGCAGATGTGGGACGTCTGTCGGACAACATCAACGGCATCCTTAATCTCGCACGGATCGAAGCCAGGATATACAGCGGCGAGTTTGTCAGTGTTGACCTGATGGAAGAGGTGGAAAAATTTTACCGGAAGAATGAACAATTGTTTCGAGGCAGTGAGATCATTATCAATAAACAGCAGGGGCAGCACCATTACTGTTCTGTCAACCGCTCACTCTTCCAGATGCTGCTGATGAACCTGCTATCCAACGGGATCAGGTATAATGAAAATAATCGCCCGCGAATCTCAATCTCCTTCAGCAAGACAGAGAGAAATGTGCAGGTCTTTATCCAGGATAACGGGATCGGTTTTGAAAAGTCCCAAATCAGAAAAATATTTAACAAATTTTTTCAGATTGAACAGACTGACTGGAGCCATGCGGGCGGAACCGGCCTCGGGCTGTATATGGTGGAACAAATTGTCAGGCGGCACAAGGGCAAAATTGTTGCCGAAAGTGAAGGGGTTGGCAAAGGGGCACAGTTCATCATCACCTTACCCCGACAAGAGACCAGGCCAGCCGTGAGTTGATACGGTCCATCCCGGCGGTCCTGAGACACATGACCAGGAGGATACCTGTGAATGCAGGAACAGAGAAGCGCGTTTTAATCGTTGAGGATGATCCGCATATTGCCGAAGGACTCGAGTTGAACCTGAGCCTGCAGGGATACCAGGTGAAGGTTGAGCAGAATGGCATCGATGGTCTTGAAGCCTGGAAGCAGTGGCATCCCCATCTGATCGTTCTTGACCTGATGTTACCGGGCATCGACGGAATGCGGATATTGAAAAGTATTCGCCTTGAGGATGAACGAATACCCATTCTCATCCTGTCCGCCAAGGTAGATCCTTCCGACAGGGTCGACGGCTTTGCCGATGGAGTGGATGACTACATGACCAAACCCTTCAACCTGGAAGAGTTTCTGCTCAGGGTCAAGCGTCTTCTCACCCGGGATCAATGGCGGCGGGAGCAGGACGGCTCCCTTACAGCCAATGCAGGTGAACAGCGTCCCTACAGTTTTGGAGCAAACAGCATCGATTTCACCAGTGGCCGGGCCGAGTGCTCTGCTGGAACGATTGAGCTCACTGAACAGGAAATCAAATTGCTCAAACTCTTCATTGTCAATAAAGGGAAACCCCTGTCACGAAGCACATTGCTCGAGATCGGCTGGGGCTATAGCAAGGGGACTTCGACCCGTACCGTTGATAACTATATTGTGCGTTTTCGCCGCTATTTTGAAAAGAACCCTAAAAAACCGATATTTTTCAAGAGCAGGCGGTCCCTGGGGTATGTGTTTGACCATGAATAAACGGCTCGAATCCGGTTGGGGAGGCCATATAATATAAACGGGCTCTTCCGGTAAGGGTGTATTGGTTTTACACATCAGGATCTAGTCCCAGACACCTTAAACTTTTATGGAATTAGGTGTGAAAAGATGGCAACTCAATTAAACCCAAATGAGGTAGTTTTTATCTGCTTCGCCCTTGTTTTTGTCAGGCATTGTTGTAGATTATCTGATGTGATTTTAAGTTTAACTGACGCAAGACAAAGCCAAATCTGCCGGAAGGTTGAGACGGAAAGCCAAGGGTCACTGATGACAGCCGGACTGCCTTGGAATAAGGTGGTCCGGCTTTTTTTGTGGTTGGTGACGGTCGGTATTGTAGTAATTGGTTGCGTGGTTACGGGCGACACCAGGAAATTGCTCAAAGCTTTTGGCTCTGTCTGCGTTAAGTGTTGGCGCGCAACACTCCTGGTCATAACTGACTGTATTAGCGGCAAAGTTCGGTTTCTCAGTAAGGCGCTGAGCCCAAGCGCCACAAGGGACCAACACCTAACGCAGACAGAGCCAAATAAAAAGGCCTGCACCGGCGAAAAACCGGGGCAGGCCTTTTATTTAACTCAGCTCAGTAAATCAGAGCAGAGGCACGATCATCAGTGCAACGATGTTGATGATTTTGATCAACGGGTTAACCGCAGGACCGGCCGTATCTTTGTACGGGTCGCCTACAGTATCACCGGTTACTGCTGCTTTATGCGCATCAGAACCCTTGCCACCGAAATTGCCGTCCTCGATATATTTCTTGGCGTTATCCCATGCACCACCACCGGTGGTCATTGAAATAGCCACGAACAGGCCGGTTACGATAGTACCAATCAGCAGGCCACCCAGTGCCTGAGCACCCAGGGTCAGCCCCACGACAATGGGTACCGCGATAGGCAGCATGGAAGGCACGATCATTTCCTTGATGGCAGCTTTGGTCAGCATGTCCACAGCCTTGGAATAATCAGGCTTCTCAGTGTAATCCATGATGCCCGGCATTTCCTTGAACTGGCGGCGCACCTCGTTAACGATACCACCAGCGGCACGACCTACAGCTTCCATCGCCATGGCACCAAACAGGAAGGGCACCAGACCACCGATCAGCAAACCGATCAGTACCATGTGGTTGGACAGGTCAAAGGTCATTGCGCTGCCGGTGTGGCTTTCCAGCGCATGGGTGTAGTCGGCACAAAGCACCAGGGCTGCCAGACCGGCAGAACCAATAGCATAACCTTTGGTTACTGCCTTGGTGGTGTTACCCACGGCATCCAAAGGGTCGGTGATGTTACGGATTTTTTCATCCAGGTCCGCCATCTCGGCAATACCACCAGCGTTATCGGTGATAGGACCATAGGCATCCAGTGCAACGATGATACCGGTCATGGACAACATGGAGGTTGCTGCGATGGCAATACCATACAGGCCGGCCAGTTCGAAGGAACCCCAGATAGCAGCACATATGACCAGCACAGGTGCAGCAGTGGATTTCATGGAAACGCCCAAGCCGGCGATGACGTTTGTACCATCACCAGTGGTAGATGCTTCGGCGATATGACGTACCGGCTGGTATTCGGTCGCGGTATAGTATTCGGTAATCACCACCATTGCTGCAGTCAAGCCCAAGCCGATCAACGCTGTATAGAACAGGTTAACTGTCGGGATAGCCGTTCCAGCGACGGTCAGGGTATCACCCAGGATATAGGGGGTAACGAAATAGAAGGCAACGGCAGAAATACCACCGGCTACAGCCAGACCGCGATACAGAGCGTTCATGATCTTGCCGCCTTCTCTTGTATTTACAAAGAAGGTGCCGATGACCGAAGCCACAATGGAAACGCCGCCCAGTACCAGCGGATAGAGCACAGCAGCCGAAGATTCGGCGCCCTGTACCAGCAAGCTGCCCAGCAACATGGTTGCAACCACTGTCACAGCATAGGTTTCAAACAGGTCTGCCGCCATACCGGCACAGTCACCCACGTTATCACCCACATTATCTGCGATAACAGCAGGATTGCGGGGATCATCTTCGGGGATGCCAGCTTCAACCTTGCCCACGATATCCGCACCAACGTCCGCGCCTTTGGTAAAGATACCGCCGCCCAAACGTGCAAAGATGGAGATCAGTGAGCCACCGAACGCCAAACCAATCAGTGGATGAATAGGATCTTCAACGCCCATCATCAATAGTACGGCATAGAAACCAGCTACACCCAGCAGGCCAAGGCCAACCACCAGCATAC
>JAQYVS010000134.1 GCA_030145365.1 Desulfofustis sp.
TGACGTTATTGTCGGAGCGGATACAAGCAAATCCACTATTGTTCCATTTCAGGCAGGAAACAGCCTTATTGCACAAACAGATCGCCAGGGTAAACAAATAGGGATTTTAACTTTGGACTGGAAAAATCTTCCATGGGGAGAACCGGTTTCTAAACAGCTGAAGATTTCCAGGGCAAGATTAAAGTCGATCACCTATCAGGTGAACCGGCTTAAATCGAAACAAAACCAAAACAATAAATCTTACGATGGAAAAATAAAATCCCTGGAAGACGAGCAGGTACATCTTAAAGAGCAGATTACTCGACTAGAAAAGAAGTCACAATCTGAAAACAGTGCTGAAAACTTCAGCTCGTATCGCTGTGCCTTTGTTCCGATACCGAGTTCCGGCAGTAAAGATCCACAGATTGAAGCCTTGGTAACCGAAGCCAAGACCAGAATTAGTAAAACTTCTAAATAACTGCCTAATAGTTTATAAGGAAAAAAAAAGCCCGGCTTACCAGAAGCCGGGCTTTTTTTTGTGAGTTATTTTTAAACTGATTTAACAGCCGAAGGCCTCCTGAAGATTCGGTACGGTTTGCTTCTTGCGGCTCATCATACCGTCGATCCACATTGATGCATTCTCAAGTTTTCCGTTGAATGCCTTTTCAATCAAAGCAGGGTCATCGGAAAGAACAACCAAATCGGTTCCTTCTTTTACCACGTCGGTCAGCATGAGTAGTACAGTATGACGACCGTCCGCCTTTACTTCTTTCATGGCCTGCATCAAGGCATCACGAAGATCAGAAACCTGGTCTATGGTAGCAAGCTCGAGTTGCCCTACACCGACCTTATTCCCCTTCATGTCAAAATCCTTATAGTCACGGAACAACAGGTCTTTTGCAGGAACACCAGCCACTGCAGACTTTGCTTTGAGCATATCCATGAATAACCCATCGGTGTCCTCAACGCCGGCGACTCCTTTTAATTCAGCAACCGCGGCTTTGTCATCGGGAGTACAGGTGGGCGATTTGAAATTAACCGTATCACTCAATATTGCACAGAGCATCGCACCTGCGACTTCTTTAGGAATAGCAACACTCGAATCTTTGTACATTTTATTCAATACGGTACCGGTACACCCCACAGGTTCGGCCCTGAACAGGATCGGATTGTTAGTAGTAACATCACCAATCTTGTGATGATCCACGATAGCGACAACTTCTGCATCTGCCAAATGAGCAGGTCCCTGGGCTATATCACTGAAATCAACAAGTGCCAGCTGTTTGCCTGCGGCGTCTGTAATCTCTTCAGGAGCTGTCAGACCAAAACGATCAAGAACCAATTTAGATTCCGGGTTGAGTCCTTCAGCATCACTCTGCATACAGGCCTTTGCCTCGGTTCCTTGAGCATTGAGCAAGGTAGCGTAAGCAATTGCTGATGTTACAGAATCGGTATCGGGGTTGGAATGGCCAACTACACATACTGTCATAATAAATCCTCCAATGATTTTTTAGCTCTGATATTGAACCTTATAAAGCCATAAACATGACTTCTACACCTTTTGAAGCAGTCGCATAAAATAGTGTTTTCACACAAGTGAGTCAAGTATAAAAGGTCAGTGAAACGTTATTTTAGAAGAGCTTACCCATCTTAGCGGATTATCACAAAACACCTGAGTATCACTGTTTTTTAAGTTCCTAATAGATGCTAATTCCCTCGTGACTTCTTAGGGTTGAACCGGTATAGTATGCGTTGAGCGAACCTCTATTTCCCATTATCAAACTCACCGAATCATAAAAAATGGATAATCACGAAACAGACCGTTTTTCTGAACATCCACGTCGAAGTGGAATTGGGACCTACATTATTATCGCTTTATTGATCATCCTGATCATCGTCGCCGCAATTGGTTTTTTTGTGACTCCTGACACGATCACCAAGTTTCGAAAAACCACTTCTGGGAATACGGTTGAACAGTCAGCGGATCAGGCAGAAAAAGGTGGTCAGGCCTCAAAAGGAGGTGATGGTTCAACAATAGGACTCTCTGATACCTCCATTGAAGGTATAGATGATCCCGCTTCAAAAACACTTGCTGGTGACGCACCAACCACCGATGGCCAGCTGGAGAGGAATACACAGAGTATTATCGATGGTACAGCCGACACAAGCTCGGAAGCCTGTAAAGATCGTGCTGACACCATAGAAGCATTTTTTGACAAGCTCGACACCAGAGCCTATATGCAGGATTTTGATCTGGGCAGCAAAAGCAGCGAATATTTTCCCCAATTAATCCAGAAACTCATCAATAACCCGCCAATCGTAAGTGGTGAAACCGATGACCTGTTCACCATTTTACAAAATACTGCCCATTTTTTCAGAATCCTTGGAAAGAAAAACATCCTTGTTCTCAAAGGTATCTTAGATAGGGAACAGGCAACCTTTGAACAGGTTTTAGCGGATTTCTATATGCTTACCGCTCAACCTCAATGTCTGGAGGAACGCTTAAACCTAACCATGGGGCAAGAACCAATCTATGCCTATGCCGGTTTCTTTTTAAACACGATGGGCGGCCGTTTATATCTGTTTCGGCGTGACTCGATGTCTCGGATGGTTGTCAGTTATTATGCCATTCTTATTGTTGAACAGGCCAATAGAGAAGGAAGAAACAAATACGGCATTGAAATCAAGGGGACCATCGATAATCTGATTATTGAAATCGAATCAAGCCGGATTCCATTGCAGATGAGAGACATCTATCTTGATACTCTCTATGATCTTAAAGTCAAATATCAATAAGACACCCGTATTGTAATCAACTTTTTGCTCAAACGTGCTGACCAGCCTATGAAACCGGAACAGCTCAACGACTCTCTCTTTTCTTTTATCAAACAAAGTCCAACCCCGTTTCATGCTGCCGCTGTTATCCGTGATAAACTCGTCCAAGAAGGCTTTACCCAGCTTGACGAGGGACACACCTGGAACCTTGAAAACGGGGGGAAATACGTTGTCGTAAGACATGGCGCATTGATAGCATTTACCTTGTCTGATTTTTCTCAATTGACGAAAGGCTTCAGAATTATTGGTGCCCATACCGACAGCCCAAGTCTACAGCTCAAACCACAGAGTAGTTCAACCAGCAAATCATATTTCAAGATCGGAGTGGAAAAATATGGGGGGGCGCTACTACATACCTGGTTCGATCGCGAACTTTCACTTGCCGGAAACGTTACGGCACAGTGCGCCGATGGACGTTATTACAACTATCTTTTAGATTTTGAGTCCCCCATACTCTATATTCCCAGTCTGGCCATTCACCTAGAGAGAAAAGCAAACGAAGGACGGGAGATAAACGTTCAAAACGATCTTTCCCCTATCTTTGCCCAAAAAGCCATAGCCGATGGTAAATCCTGGAATAAATTCCTCGTTGAGAGAATAAACTCCCAACACCCAGATGCTGATGCCCAATCCGTAGAAGGTCATGATCTTTTCTGCTATGACTGTGCTGCCCCCGGATACTTCGGCGTGGAAAGTGAATTTATCAGCGCTCCCAGGCTGGACAATCTGCTGAGTTGCTGTGTCGGCCTGCAGGCGATCCTCGACATGGAAAATAAGAATAACTGCATGCTGATTTTTTCAAATCATGAAGAGATTGGTTCCACAAGCTATAGCGGAGCCCTTGGCAATTTTGGCAATCTTGTTCTTGCCCGGATATGCGGCAATTTTGACACCTATGGTGTTTGCCTGCACAATTCTTTTTTACTGTCGCTGGATAATGCCCATGCAACCCATCCCAATTTTTTAGATAAAAATGATCCTGACCACGAAATATTGCTGAATCATGGCCCGGTTATAAAACTCAACAGTTCCCAGCGGTATTGTTCGAATGCAAAAAGCGGTGCGATCTTCCGGATAATCTGCGCTGAAGCAGGCGTGACACCACAGGATTTTGTTATGCGGAGCGATATGCTCAGCGGATCAACCATCGGCCCTTTTGCCACTGCCGAATTAGGCGTTCAAGGAATTGATGTCGGGGCACCGACATGGGCAATGCATTCAATACGCGAAGTAACCGGTACAACAGACCCTGAATTTTTATACCGATCCTCACGACACTTTTTTGAGCGGGAAGCGCTGCCTTCAA
The DNA here is from genome assembly GCA_030145365.1 of Desulfofustis sp. GTDB lineage: Bacteria > Desulfobacterota > Desulfobulbia > Desulfobulbales > Desulfocapsaceae > JABDQA01. The sequence goes on from JAQYVS010000134.1 coordinate 4,121, forward strand.
TTGGTAAAATCTGACGGCATAACACTACATTGTGGTAATTGACTTTCCCAATAGTTTACGTTAGCACATACGTCAGCGAATCAGATTATTTTTAGCTTTCTAATAACATCAAGCTAGACTTTTTTTATGGCAGACAAGGTTCACCCAACACAGCCTGAGCCCATGGTAGATAATCAGCGTCTCGTGGTCCGGCATACCTTTATCATTATCCATTACGATCATATCTATACAAACACCCATTAACTTTTACTGGAAAGGAGGAACCATGAAAAAAGCTTTTATTGTCGGGCTGGTTGGTTTTGCTGGCGCTGCACTTATCGCATTCAATGCATATAGTGCCGGAGGCCCGAAAACGGAACCACTGCCCAAAGCAAAAACCATTGCTGAACTGGCTGAACGATATGACTCAAGCCGGTGCATGGAGTGTCATGAAGATGCCCATGATGAATGGTCGAACTCTCTGCATGCTAAATCCATATTAGGAAGCCCACGTACTGCTCCCACTATCATTACTGCGGTGGAAAAAGGTTTGAAACTGTTCCCCTATTCCGGCGTCAAGAATGACGAGGATATTACCGTAGACCATCTGATGATGTGTATGAAATGCCATCTTCCTCAGATGGATGAGGCAACAGATGATGTTGCTCGGGAAATCGTTTCTACCATAAGAAGCTGGCAGAAAGCAGGTAAAGCTGGTGATGAAGACACAATGGAGGAGCTTGAAGAGACCATAGCCAGTCTCAATATTGGCTGTATGGTCTGCCATAACAAAATGGCCCTCATCCATAAATGGGCTGATGGTTACCCTCAGCCAGACACCGTCTATGGTTCGCAGGAAGGCGATCATGAAGATGAGCAATTTGATAAAATGGCCGAAGCACCAGCACTGAGTGAATCCATCTTCTGTGGTCAATGTCACGGATTAGGCCCAAACTTTGAACTCGACCATCCCTCACAGTGTGCCACAATTTATGGCAGCTACCTTTATTCTTACGTAGCCCATGGCGGCAGTGAATCATGCCAGGACTGTCATATGGAGAAATCGGGACTTGGCCATGACATGCAGTCCTATAATTCCGAGGAAATGATCGAGATGGCCCTTGACGTCAAGGTTGAAGGTCGTTCGATGTTCTGGCGAAAAAACAAGACCGAGGGCGTCGTACCTATCGGTATTATCGATGTCTCCATGCACAACAATGCGGGACACGTCATTCCAGACGGCTGACCGACTCCAAACCGGCTGGTCCTGGATGTGACCGCGAAAACAAGTGATGATACAGTAGTCTACAACGAACAACGAATCTATATGCCCTTCCCCGGCAGAATGGGAAAAGGCAAGGAGATGGGCAGAGGCCCCTACGAAAAGAGCGGATTGTTGCGTGAAACAAGTCTGGCTCCGGGGAAAACTACCCATGAAACCTTTGAGATCACCTATCCTTTTGAAGATAAGGAAAAAGATGGTGCGGCTCGAAGGGAACTCATCAATGATGAGCTGACCGTGACAATTACCTTATGGTATGTTCCGTTTGGAGAGTTCGATGGTTACGAAGTTGCCTTTTACGAAGAAGAAAAGACCCTCGATCTGAAGACGGAGTGGGTCTGGAGATAAACGTTTAATTTACACTTCATATCTAACGCGAAAAAAGGCCTGTGTGAGAGATTCATACGGGCCTTTCTTCTCTTATTCCTCTGTCATTTACCGTGGCTGCATGACAGAATTTCACAACTTGCGTAAATTTCAGACATCATTCATTTTACGTTTGAATTTGAAAAAATAGTGACTATCTAATTTGGTGTTTAATTATTTAGTTTATTGTTAAAACGTTTTGTGGTATATTTTTTCTGGTTTTTAACCCCCACTCAATTCAGGAGAAATTATTATGACAAGAAAGAACATTGTGAAGTTACTCCCCTTTGCTCTGATGTTTGCCTTGCTGATATCAGGCTGTGCTCAGCAGACGAGTTCAACAACTGCTGGTACAGAAGCAAAAGCGCCTGTGGCACAGAAGCAGGATCCGAATGTTTTAAAAGGTCCCATTGTCGGAAAATCAAACAAAGCCAAGACCATTTCCATTACCGTCGGTAAGGGGGATGCAGCCAAGACAGTAATGCTCAGGTTTGATGATGACACGGAAGGACTGGAATATGCCAAGAAAGGCGAAGCCGCCATTATAAAATGGGAACAACGGGGTGATGACAAGTTTGCTACCACTGTCAAACCCAAACTTGCCAAACTACCCGAGGGAGTATCCGAAATTAAATCGGATGAACTCTATAAGCTGCTTCAAGATCATGTCCCTCTGACCCTGGCAGACGCCCGCCCAGGAATGCGTTATGATCAAGGCCATCTGCCTTCCGCAATCAGTATTCCTGTTCCACTGCTAAAAGAGAAAAAAGCCAAAGTCTTGCCTGAGGACAAAGATAAGCTGCTGATTTTCTATTGCGGGGGCTACACCTGAGGCATGTCCACAACAAACGCCGGTCTGGCGAGAAAACTTGGTTACACTAATGTTCGGGCATTTCTTGGCGGCGAGCCTGCCTGGAGTGAAGATGGTCACCCCGTATATGCCTCTAATAAGTTCGTAGAAAAGGGAAACATCGTATTGCTTGATCTCCGAGAAGGTGATGCTGCAGTAAAAGGTAGAATCCCTCGTTCCGTGCAGATCACGTATGAGCAACTCGATGAACGTATGGACGATATCCCGCGTAATGCTCCTGTTATACTTTACAGCGATAGTGTGGATGACGTTACTGATGCCTACGAGGATATGAAAGATTCCGGTTTCAAAACGGTTGCCATGGTTAAAGGCAATTATCAGGGCTGGGTAGCCTCAGGAGGCGCTGTTGAAACAGGACCGATTTTTTCAACTGAAATCAACTGGGTTCGTAAACTTGGTAAAGGCGAGGTATCTGTAGAAGAGTTCAGAAAAGCTACGCTTGGCGAATTGCCCGACACCTATATCATTGACGCACGTACCCCGCAAGAGATCAAAGATCTTGGAATCTTTAAAAATACGGTAAACATTCCTCTTGACGAGATTCCCAAACGGATGAACGAAATACCCAAAGACAAGAGAATTTTCATCCACTGTTCAACGGGTGCTCGTGCCGATCTTGCCTACCGGGAATTGATCAAAAACGGCTATGATGTAAAATTCTTACTGCTCAACATCAGTGATCCTGAATGTGACTGTCCGATTATTATGCCTGAGTAACCTCAACTTTTTTCAAACCTGACAAGGGAGCAGCCGGTTCTTTCCGGTTGTTCCCTTTTTTTATGTTCCCGTGTATGTTGTTGCTTTTCCAAATAACCCGAAAATTTAAAACACGACAAAGCCATGAGCAATGAAGAACAAAAGATCATATACTCAATGATCAGAGTCAGCAAAAAGTATGACAGTAAGGCGATCTTAAAAGATATTTCATTATCTTATTTCTATGGTGCAAAAATAGGCGTTCTCGGGCTCAACGGATCAGGCAAGTCCACCCTGCTGCGAATTCTTGCTGGTCTCGACAACGAATTCGACGGTAGAACCGTTTTGTCACCCGGACTCACCATTGACTATCTGGAGCAGGAACCAGAACTCGATCCTGAAAAAACGGTCAAAGAGATCGTTGAAGAAGGAGTCCGTGAAACCATGGATCTTATCGATGAATTCAACCTTATAAACGAAAAGTTTTCTGAGCCGATGAATGACGATGAGATGCAGAACCTCATCGATAAACAGGCTGAAGTGCAGGAAAAGCTCGACACCTTATCCGCCTGGGACATCGACAGTCGCCTCGACATGGCTATGAACGCCCTCCGCTGCCCGAGTTCAGAGGCCAAATGCGCTGTACTGTCAGGTGGAGAAAAACGTCGCGTCGCCTTGTGTCGGATTCTTTTGAAAAAACCTGACATATTGCTCCTTGATGAACCGACCAATCACCTCGATGCCGAGACCGTTTCCTGGCTCGAACGTCATCTCCAGGAATACAGCGGTACAGTTATAGCTGTAACACACGATCGCTA
>JAQYVS010000140.1 GCA_030145365.1 Desulfofustis sp.
CGCAATTATCGGTTCGCCTTCAAAAATTCCCCGAATGTCTCTAATCAATCTTTTAATACCTTTTGTCTGGATTGCGATAGCGCTATCCGGCGGCAGTTTTGCGGCTTGCAGTGGACTGACTTTTTCCAGTAAACGCACAAACTCCTCGTATAGCGGCAATGTGAGCAGTTGGAAAGTCACCACCGGCAACGTGGGCGAATCTCCAGCGCCTGTCTGAAAGCCCCAATACTGGTTCACCTTGAAGGGGATTCTGGGCAGCGAAAACGGTGCGGTGGCAACCGCGGGTGTTGCAAAGAGCTCGATGGGTTTTACGATTTTGACGATGCTGTGAACGCCTGCCTGGGAACCGCCGCCACCCGTCAATTTAACCTCCTTGGCAATCAGAGGCTCGCCGATGACAACATTGCCGGCCTTTTTGATCGACACTGCAAATAATTGGTCATCTTCGGGGGAACGCGGTTCGATGAAGTGGACATCAAAGGTAATGACCGCGGCCCCTTCTCTGACCAAATTATCGACTAAACGGGCATGCAGTGAGCGCGGCCACTTATCGGGGTTATTGGGCAGGTTGAGATTATCGGAGGATTCTTTTTCGATGCTGACAACCACCACTTCGGATGATGGTTGTTGCTCTCCCCTCAGCTTGAACAGCAGGCCCAAACCCGTGTTTTCCTCGAGGTTGAGCGCAAACCGGAAAGGGCTCATCAACAGTCCCACCAATCCGATGATAATTCCTAAGATTATCGCCTTAAATAAGCGGGACTTCATAAAGTTACTCCAGGTTCTTATGTCATGTGCAAAAGAGAAAAACTGATCAAAGATCTTCCATGACAACCATCTCCGCCTGCCGCGTTGGAAAGTTTTCTTCTTTAAAATGTGATTGGATCTTACTTGTTATTGAAATTGAATATAGGTTTAAGAAGCATATTGTGTCAAGTGAACTAAAAGGGGACATCCATAAATATATAAATAAGTTGACACCGATCTTTGCAGCTGCTAAAGAAAACTTATGCCGCGTAAAGCACGCATAGATGCTCCCGGAGCAATTCACCACATCATCATCAGGGGTATCGAACAGCGTCAAATCTTTCGCGACGACCATGACCGGGATCAGTTTCTCCAGAGACTGGCAGATAACCTTTCGGATACCGAGACACCATGCTACGCCTGGGCCCTGATACCAAACCGTTCATTTGCTGTTAAAAACCGGTCTGACACCGATTGCCACCATCATGAGACGATTGCTGACCGGACATGCGGTTTATTTCAACCGCCGGCACCGCCGATACGGTCATCTGTTCCAAAACCGCTACAAATCGATTCTCTGCCAGGAGGAAGAGCCTTACTTGCGCGAGCTGGTCCGCTACATCCATTTAAACCCTTTGCGCGCCAAATTGGTCGAAGACATAAGGGCGCTGGACAAATATCCATACAGCGGGCATGGCGCGGTAGTTGGAAAAGTAAAAAGAGATTGGCAGCATGTCGGTTCAGTGCTGGAATTTTTCGGTTTACGAAAATCTGATGCTCGCAAAGCATACCGCCAATTTGTCAAAAAAGGGGGCTTGCAGGGCAGAAGGCCTGAGCTTACCGGCGGCGGACTTTTGCGCAGCGTTGGAGGATGGGCAGCCCTTGGTGCTTTGAGAGGTGAAGCGGTGCGGATCAAAGGTGATGAGCGCATCTTAGGAGACAGCGATTTTGTCGAGGCGGTTTTGAAAGAAGCCAATGAGCAGCTGGATCGCCGTTACCGCCTGAAAGCAGAGGGATTTGACCTTGAGCAGGTTGCCCAACGTGTGGCGGCAGTGATGAACAGTCCGGTAGAACTTGTTTGGGAGAAGAGCCGCAGGCCACAGGTGGTTGATGCACGGGATTTGCTTTGTTATTGGGCCTCCAAAGAGCTGGTAATGAGCATGACAGAGCTGGCGAAGAGATTAAATCTTACGCAGCCGGCAGTCAAAATTGCGGTGCGGCGGGGGGAAAAGATCGTCAGGGAAAATCAATATCAGTTGATAGATGACTAGTTATTTATATATTTATGGACGTCCCCTTTATTTGTTGGAGGTGGGAGAAATGATGGTGAAAGGAGGTGATGGGATCAGATCCGGTTGGTTGATTATGGGAGGTTAGCTTTCATACATCTTTAATTTTTATATGTGAGGAGGTGTACAATGGCACAAGGTGGATCAAAAAAAATTAAAATCAAGATAAAAACAGAAACCGGCGAAGTGGATCAATTGTCAGATAACAGTGACAATGATGCAACACCGGTGAGCCCACAGGAACTGGCGGATGTTTATCAAAGCCCCAATGGGTTTAAATATGTCGGCGTCATACTTCATTCTGTTATCAATCCCAGGTGCGTGTATATTATCACGGCAAGCGGCCGCGCCGTCAAGGTCTGTCGCTAAAGCTGCTCTGTTTCTCTCTGCCCCTGTTCTCTTTGGTCTTCCATAGCAGAACGGGCTAGATCTGACAAATTAAAGGCAGGGCCGCAAATGCCCTGCCTTTAATGTTTGAAAAGTGTGCCAGCAACGTAAATTAGATATTAAGCTTGTGCCCGTCAAAAGGCACGCATCGCCTCTTGCTGTCTGCGACATATAGTCGCGTCGCCTCTTCGGTTTGTTTTATATTGAAACCTGAGACCACACCGCTTTAGCTTACAGTTTTCACTATTGATCTAATTTAATTACTACCTGCATACTTTTTTTACACCGCCACTTCTTGTTCTTACATAAACACACCGCGGATTTTCCCCGGTTACCAATGGATCATCGATGGGTAACGAATTTAGAATTCCACCACTAAACCCGATCTCATTGAGTGGCACTGTTGATACCGAACAATCTAGCTCCGTAATACATTCCGCATCAAAACTGTTTCCGGCATCGTCGAATAACAGTTTCCATTCCAATATAACTTTTGCAGGCGAAACGCTTTTGAAAACCTTCTCAGCTGAAACAGGCTCATTTTCTACCGGTATGACCGTCCCTGCGCAGGCGGGTCCTGCGATCGCGGCAACATAAAATTTCCAGTAAGTCCTAATTCCAATCGTATTTATGCCTATATTTGATGTGTCGGTTGTAATCGAGATCTTCTTGTCGAGCTTATTTTGATGCGTGAAGGGTAGCTTGAGGGTAAAATCGTCACATACCATTGGCTATCTGCGTATTGGAAGTGCCGATTCACACGGCAGATAGATATTGGGGTCTATTGGCTCTAAAATGTTGATATCATCCCCACAGCAATCAGGGTAAGTCAATAACACTTCTCTGATTTTATTGATTTTATATGCCCGATTGGCAGTGATCTCATACTCCCATACCCAGCCATCAACACTCGGAGTCGGAGAACCACCGACGAGATTAATGGTGTACGGGCCGGCTTGACCAGTGGTGGGGGGACAGGTTTCTTCTCCCTGCGCCCCGACCTTTGTTGTCGCGAATAGCGCTACGATAGCAACCAAGATTGCGCACAAAAGAGTTGTGAATGTTTTTTTTGGCATCATTACCTCCTTTTTAATATCGATGCTTGTCTACCTGGCTTCCAAGAGAAAAAACTTCTTCGCATCACCTCCTTTACTGAATATTTTTAACGACAGCTCCCATCGGCTATTTTGTCATTTCTTTAAATTTTCCCATCGCTCCAACAGCTCCTAATAAAGCTGTTGGGTTTCTAAAGAACAGTTCCTTGAAATCTTCATCAAATTTTTGATTCCGCATTAACCCACCGCCTCTCAACGGATAAATCATTATGGAAACGCCAGGGTGATTTTGCCAAAGAAGAACCGGTCTGGTTGAAACCGCAAGTTATCAGGGTCTGAATTAAAATATTCGAAATCTTGGTCAAACAGATTCGTCACCCCGACAGTGAGAAAACCGTGGCGCTTGGGTAAACGGTAATTGACGGCAGCGTCGACCAGCCAGAAGTTATCATTACCGTCTTCAAAGACACCGGCATCGGTGCTTCGATCGAACTCGCCATCCTGATTCACGTAGGTAGCTTTTAGCGAAGCTCTCAGACCACTGGGGTGAAAGAAATTGATTCCCAGGGGAACCGAATGTGTCTTAACCTCTTTTGCGCCAAGCGCTAAGTCTTTATCCCGATCTAGTTTCTCGTACAAATAATCGGCGGTAAGCGACAGAAATTTATGGGGAGTCCAGAAAAGGTAAGCGCGAAAGGTTTTTTCATCCCAGTTTGAATTGTCCAATTTGACCGTAACTGTATCAAAACCATCATCATCTATACCAAAATCAACAGACTGGAACGGAACGTTCAGACTCCTGTAGGTATACTCCGCTCCTCCGTAAATTTTTGGGTTGAACCTTTGATCGATGGCACCGCCGTATACCCAATAGTCTGTCGTATTGACCTCATCAAAGAACTGGTTAAACCCGGCCACCTGGGTCGGCTCAACGGTTTGGTCCGTAATCAGCGTCCTTTTCAAAACCCGGAAGGCGGCCCCTCGCACAGTTGTGTCTTTAAAGGGGTTCCAGGTAAGCCCGAACTTGGGATTGAATTGATCTCGCTCTTTGGTTAATTCGTCATCAGCATCCTGGTAGTCGCCGCTTCCGCCAAGCGTAATTGTCAAATTTTCGAAAGGTTTAATATAAGAATACAGATAAATATTGCTGTGTTTGAAATCCAGACTTATCTCATCTTTAAATGTTTCTGCAGGCAGACCGAACTCCGGAATCGCAGCGAACTCATAAATAGATTTTTCGTCCCCATCAATATCGAAATAACCGCCGCCGGTGACAAGGTTTACATAGTGCGATCGGAAGAGATACTGAAGCTCACCGCCGTAAGCGTCCTGATCGGTATCGATATTGTAGCTGAAATCAGGATCGGGTGCATCTTTATCAGTACCATCTAAATCCTGATACGTCAGGTTGCCGATGAAAATTGAACTTGGTGAAAAGGCCTGGCGGAAACCGAGACGCCAGGTATCGGTTTCAGTTTCTGCCTTAAGATCCGGCCGAAAATCGTCTTCAAAGAAGAACAGCTCCGTATCACCTCTTTCGTTGTCTCTGTAGCGGTATTCACCTTGAATGCTTGTCTGGGAAGTCAGTTCCGCCTGGACGAAAGCATTGGCGATTTTATCCGTCTGGTCGGCGTTGGTCCGCCAACCGTCGGTATCAAAATAGGAGAAACCGCCGCTGAAGGAAAACTTATTGTAAATGCCTGAGACGACACCTTCGGCCCCGAAGGTATCGTTTCCGCCCACAAGCTCGCTTCCCTGGACGGCAACCCGGTTACGGTTGAAAATGGGATTGAACTCGTTAAAAGACAACCCCGTCGGTCCCTGAGCGCTGATCAGAAACAGGTTGCTCTCGGCGAGACCGGGTTGAATGGGCGTGATGTTGATGGGCTGGAGTAACTGGGACTGCAGCAGTTCGCTAACGCGGGCGATCTCGTGGTTAGGTCGAACAGAATAAGAGTCGGCCAGAAACCGGTGGGCTGAAAAGCTGCTTGGATCGGTATTCACTGAACTCCAGCCCTCCACTAAAGCGCGCTGCTGAAACCCTAGATCAGAATATACGCGGGCAATCGCCGCACTGCGGGCGGCCAGGTCCGAATCGAGCATCAGCCTGGAGCGGAAGACTGCCCGGTTGTCGTTGAGCTCGATGGCTTTTTGCAGATCCTGCAAGGCTTCCGCAGGCCGGTTGGTGGTCTGCTTGGCGATGGCATCGTAAAACCAGGGCGTGGGGTCTTTCGGATCGAGCTCCTTGGCGATGGCGTATTCGCGCTCATCCAGCCCGATTTGCTTTTTTTCAAAGTACACTTTCCCCAGGTAGCTACGGATAATAGAGTTATTGGGATCCAGGCTGGCGGCAATTTCGATTTCCCTGCCGCCTGCCTCCAGATCGCCGTCGCGGATTATAGCCAGACCCAGGCCCAGCCGCGAAAGGGGGTCGGCCTGTTCCAGTTCGATAGCCTTTTCAAAGGCCGCCCGGGACTCTGTTGTCTTCACCTGGGTCAGGTAAGCAAAACCCAAAACCATCTGTGTTCTTGAGAGGCTCGGATCCAGCACAACAGCCTTTTTGGCCGCATCCAGAGCTTTGCCAAGCCTGCCGAATGAGGACCA
>JAQYVS010000203.1 GCA_030145365.1 Desulfofustis sp.
CAACAATGTAAATATACCTTCATTGTGTCGAATGGTTACCTTAAGCTCATCACCATGCCATTTGAGTTTATAGCGCAGTTCTTCCCACCTTTCCGGCAGCCATGGTTTAAAAGTCATCTGGTCGTTTTTGACTCGAAATCCACCAAATCCAGCAATGATAGTCATCCAGGTCCCTCCTGCGGAGGCGATATGGATGCCATCTTCGGTATTGCCCTGGTTGTCATTCAGGTCCACGAAAGCAGAACGGTAAAAATATTGGAGGGCCTTGGTTGTGTCACCCACCTCAATGCCCATTATCGAATGAATACAGGGGCTCAGAGATGATTTGTGCATCGTGCGTTTTTCGTAATACTCGTAATTAATCCGTTTCACATCATCAGCGAATTCATCCGGAAGTACATACATCAACATCACAACATCCGGTTGTTTTACCAATGTTGTCTCTTTGGCATTATTCTCATCATATCCCTCAGGGAATATCGGCATATTGTTTCTATCAAATTCCGTAATCGGGATATCTTTGAGTTGAAAGTAGCCCTCAAACTCTTCGATGAGTTCTTTATTTTTGTCATAAGGGATATAAATTTTGTCAGCCATGGTTTGCCAATTCACGACTTCCTCCGCAGACAACGAAAAGCGCTCGGAAACGGTTAAGAACTCATCTGGATGTTCCTTTTTGAGCCAGTGATAGATTTCAATGGCTTTATAGAGATTCCATTGGGCCATCCAATTGGTGAAGACATTATTATTGACATGCTCGTGAAATTCATCTGGTCCAATGACCATATTCAGTTCGAACCGATCTGACGCCTCGTTTTGTTCCAAACGACTTTCCCAAAATCTTGCAGTATTGAACAGAACCTCAACTCCATATCTTAAGAAGAAGTCGATATCCCCAGTGGCGGCGAAATACGTCATAATGCCATAAGCAACATCTGCGGTGATTTGTATTTCCTCTTCTCCCGTCCAGATCCTGACCTGCATATCAGGCGTCCACTTCGGGGTTTCTTCATGACCGGTATCAGCGGATTCCCAGGGGAACTGACTTCCCCTAAAGCCATTAAGTTTTGCGTTTTCAATGGCTCCCGTCATCGTGTGATAACGATACATCTCAATGGCTCTGGCGGTATCAGGTTGCGTGAAAATAAAAAACGGCAGCATGAAAACTTCTGTATCCCAGAAGACATGTCCGCGATAGCCCTCGCCCGAGAGACTTTTTGCGCCGATATTGACTCTGGAATCGTCAGGATTCCCAACGATCAGGAGGTGATAGATATTGAACCGGACGGCATGGTTGGCCTTTGGATCGCCCTGGATGACACAGTCACAATCCTCCCATTTGTTGTTCCATACATCAACATGTTCATCGAGTATGGTATCAATTCCCTTCTTGATTTCACTGCTGAGGCTGTTCAAGCAGGAAGATTTAAGTTCCTCTTCGGCGACGTCGCGGGAAGTAAAAATCGTCACAAGTTTTTCAAAGTCGTAGGTCTGTCCCTGTTTTGCTTGAAACGTGGATACCTGTGAAATTTTTTCATAATCCTGGAAGTATTCCGTTGTAATACCGGTGCCCGATGCGCTCAGTTGAGCAGCATATCCAAGCTGGTGGCCTGTATCTAATGTCTTCATTTGCAGATAGACAGCTTCTTGTTCCACTGTTCCGCTGACAAATTCCAGGTGTTTGCTTTTGGCCCATTTCTGCCATTTTATTTCGGGATGAAATTGCTGCTTTGGCGGCACATAGACAGGTTTTCTGTCAAGGTTACAGCAGTCCCCATCGAGCAGACTTTCTACCGCAATGGTCCCTGTGTAGTTTTCAGGGGTGACGGTGAACTTTATCCCACATAGGTGTTGGTTGCTGAAGCTGGCAAAGCGAACACTTTGATAGCGCGTTCGTCTCCCCTGCGAGTCTTCAAACCGCGTGAAACGATACAGCAATCCTTTGTGCAAATCCAATACCCGACGATATCTCAAAACTTTACAGCTCTGCAGATTCAGTCGTTCCCCATCGACCCAAACTCTCAAAGGAAGCCAGTTCGGAGCATTCACCAGGTCAATCACAGCTGAATCATGGTGGTCAAACACACCGGCCAGATATGTTCCCTGCAATCCCCCCTTGAGACCTTCCTCCAATGCTCCTCGCGTTCCCTGATAACCGTTTCCTACAGTGAAGAGGGTCTCGTATAGATTGATTTTTCCCAGCTTGAAAGCAGGTTCTTCAACCAACCATTCTTGCGAACTGAGGAGATCACGTAATTGCATTTTTCCACCTTAAGTCATTAATCTCTATAGGCATTTATAATTTGCACTTCGGTTTCTTCAAGGTTCTTGTAAATGTTGAGTGCTGTTCCGGTACAGCGCTGCGCCCCCATGGCGTTAGCATAATGACAGGCCTGGACATAGTCTCGGGTTTTGAGATAGCCAAAGGCTAAGCCACCGGCAAAAGAATCGCCACAACCTGTTGTGTCAACAACCTGATCGACTTGGACCCGCTTGATAAACTTTTCTTTCATCTTACCGTTTTCCTGAAAATAGACGACACATCCCATTTCGTCCAATGTTACATAGAGAGCCTTCACACCATGATCGAGGCAATGTCGGGCGAATTTTGGCAGTTCATCCATTTTTATTGCTCTATCTTCATCTTGTATTTCCTCCGGTGCATATTCGTTCTTGAACCAACTGCATCCGGCTTCTTCCAAATTCATCTTCAGAATGTCAATGTGAGGCAGCCACAAATCACGCTCCACCCAAAACTGGAGATAACGATTGCCCGTGCTGGTGCACCCGTTTGTAGGACCATGGGCGTCAAAGATAACCACTCCCTGGCTGTTAGCTTTGATGTATTGTAATACCTCGATGGAGATTTCAAAGTCAGTTACCGGGACAAAAACAAAGGCATCACAGTCAAGGATATCTTTAACATCAGCTGGAATAATCGGATTCATAAACCCGGTTTGCTTTTCAATTCTCTTGTTTTGATCTACATATTTTAAGTTAATAACATCACCCTGATCTGCAGTCGATGTAAGAAATGTGGCATCGACATATTTCAGGCTGGATATGATTTTTTTAATTTCCGGTTCAGCCCTTTTGCGGACATGTGATACAGGGTAAATAACAGAACCTTCTCCGCAAAGAGCCGACAAAGCGGCAACAGGATAGAGAACGCATCCGTATTTTTCGATGATCTCATCTTTATAGGTGATGATATGATCGTGAGGGATTGGCCCTATAACAGCGATCTTAAATTGGTTTTCCATAGCTGACCTCTAATGATTCGGCGTTGTGATAAGAACTTGAATAATCCCAAAGCGTGCGCAATTCCAAAACAGCCCCCCTTTAATCCTCAGCGTTTTAGGGTAAAGATCAATTTATTGTCACAAACGACTGAAGGGCTCTTGTTAATGACTTAAGGTACGGGCGAGTTGGATTTATTGTCCATGGGACGCAATACCAACACGAAAATAGTAGTAGTTAACCTCATCCCTGATAAGTAACACTATACAATGACTTCAACCACAATCTTCCACACAGTGTTATAGTCCCTGCGACGGTAACGGGATTTCGATCCGATGTTGGCCACGCCATTTTGGGTATAGTCCATGCCCATTTAGGGAATGAGGGATTACCTGTATGCGGTATCGATCTCTAGTTGCTAACAAAAAATCAGCCGCATTCAGATTTAAAATTAGCTGCAGTACTGATCTCTATATAGGAAGCACCGTGAGCAATGCCAAACCTTCCAGCGAGGATAATGATCAGATCTTCATCATTAAATTTATGATCGTCAATAAGTCGGCATATGGATTTTCTTAAGGGTTCGGCGTGGGTGATATCCATCATGATATAGTCGGCATAGACCCCGTAGGAGAGAGAGAGCTGGCGCATGACTCTGCGATCGTAGATCTGGGCGTAGATCACATTGCGGCTCCGATAGGCCGAGAGTGCCAGGATGGACTTGCCGGTAACTGAGTCAGAAACGATGGCCTTAGTGTTCAGCCTCAGGGATGCCTTGACCGCCGCTTTTGCCAGATAAGCGGTTATCTTGTTTTGGTGGGTATAGGATACGTTGGTAAAGGGGACGTGTTTGGATTCCACCTCGTTGATCACCTTGGTCATGATTCTAACGGAAATCTCGGGGTATCTGCCATTGGCTGTCTCACCTGAGAGCATGAGTGCGTCGGCATGATCGAGACAGGCGTTCGCCACATCGGAGACCTCGGCTCGGGTTGGTCTCGGAGAGTTGATCATCGAATGGAGCATCTGGGTGGCAACAATCACTGGTCGGCGCCTCTCAATACAGGTGCTAATGATCTTTTTCTGGATAAGTGGAATCTGTTCGGTGGGAATCTCCACTGCCAGATCACCTCTCGCTATCATAACCCCGTAAGAGTGGTCCAAAATCTCGTCAAGGTTTTCTACGCCATCGTAGTTCTCGATTTTCGAGATGATTTTCATTGATGATTTCTCTTCATCGAGAATCTGTTGGACGGCGACAACGTCATCCTTGTTCCGGACAAAGGAATGGGCGATAAAATCAAGGTCATGGGTTGCGGCGAAGCGGATGAATGCCTTGTCCTTGACGCTGAGTGCCGGCAACTTCACATGCACAGAAGGAATGTTTATCGATTTTCGCGCCTTAATGATCCCATCGTTTTCAACTAAGCAGCAGAGATACTCCTCGTCCTTAGCCTCCACTGCCAGAGCGATATC
>JAQYVS010000397.1 GCA_030145365.1 Desulfofustis sp.
TCTCCTTTCATTTCGCCGAGAAGACTGAAATCAAATGGATTTTCCAGGTTTAGAGAAATTTTTGCTTTCCCGTCAATCGAACCACTCAGCTGCGGGGTGATTTGAGCTACTTGACTCACCGTAGATTCATGGAGTGTACCATCAAAAGTTAAATCCAGGAGCTGTTTCACCTTTTTGGCAGTCACTGATACCTTCGTCAGGTGGTCTTTCACCATCAAGCTATCAACAATTACTGTATCTTTAACCAAACTCACATCTGTGACCACCTCAAGGTTATCCTGAAGTGCAAGTGTTGCTGAGATCTTGTGTCTCCCTTGCTTCGAATAGGTTAGGTGTGATTTTCTGATTGATAGTGGACGAAGCTTCAACCAGGGTGGAGGGCGAACGTTATCTGTAATCCAGTCCATGAGTTCTGGCCCCATTCGTCCATCAAAGCTCAAGCTGATATCCCCTTTATTATCTGCCATATAGTTGAGGTATTTACCGGACATGTTCAAAGAAGCATCAAGCATACTCGCCTGAACATCAGAAAAAATTAACGAATCTGGGTCGGCCTTAAATTTCAGCGAGACAATCTTTAAGGGGCCGGGCTGCCTGGAAAGATGTTTGATCGTGAGGTCCTCAATCTCTCCCGTCAGGTTGAAATGGGATTGACGAAAGTCCTGCAGGGGGCCGCTTGCCTGGATCTCAGTCAATTGCAGAATGCTTTTGCCTCCACCCTAATACTCAGCGATGTCTCGGGTTGTCTTATTCGATGAAATCCATGGCATCATATCCGGTATGACAATACGTGAAGTTCCCGATGTAATGGTAAAATTCTTTGTTTCACCGAGATTGAGGTTACCGGAAAGTAAAGCAAAAGAGGACGTCCCTACAGAGCCATTGAGTCGCTCCCATTGTATCTTGTCCCCGTCATAGCTAATACCGCCACCAGTTATCTTCAGAGGGTAGGGAATTTTGTGATAACGTGTTGAAAGTTTGATATCAGTTGCTGATACATCTACGTTTACCTGGTCAGTATAACCTGTGAGCGATAATGCCCCAGTGGCACTTCCCCGGAGATTCTCGATTTGCACCAGTTCATTGTTGAACGTTTGGTCTTTTATAAAGTTTGCTAGAATTGCCTGGATATCTGCCACATCAACATCTATACCAGCCTCTACCTGGAGCGGCAGTGGATCTTTCGTCAGGTCAATTTTGAGTTTTCCGTTTTTCACAGTCGAATTCTGCCACTGGGCCCAAGCATTTTCTCCTGTCAGAATCCCTTTTGACATGCCCACATCACCGGACACATCGATTAGATCCAGATTGGCTCCAGGGATAACAATTTTCCCGTTTAAAAGTTTTGCCTGCAGAACAAGATTGTCGAGATCTGCCAGGCCGCTGGGAGTATCGGCCTGGCCGGATACGGTGAGCAATGGGATCGTACCGCCTTTCAATATCTCGAAGATGGTTTGAGTAACGCTGTTTGATCCCGCCAGCGCCAGAGACACTGCGCGGGTAGAGTTGATATCAATGCTCCGGCCTTCTAGTTTGAGGTTCAATTTAGGCGCTTCTTCAGCCACCCTGACACTTCCTGATAGACGCATCGACGGATTGCCAAGAAGGAGCTCAGA
>JAQYVS010000399.1 GCA_030145365.1 Desulfofustis sp.
TTCCGGGACAAGGATGGTGTTGAATTTCCAGTATTTACCGATGGACAAGTGATCCGCCAAGGAGTTTCGGTTGTGCTCGGTTATCTTGTTGCAGAAGATAAGCTGCAGGGGTTTATCGGTAGAAGTCAGCTCCATGGTGAATGGCTGGACGGTATTGATGTTTCAGGAGGTGACCCAGACAAAGTTGATGATCTCATAAAAGTCCTTTCTTACCTGAAAAAAAACGGACTTAAGATACAAGCGGTTACGTCAGGGAAAAACAGCAATGTTCTCGAAGCACTGGTAAACGCTGGTTTGGTTGATAGAGTTATTATGAACGTTATGGGACCAGTGGACCTCTATCCATTGCTCGCCGGGGAACCTGTAACCGAAGAGGATATAACACGTTCGATACAACTCACCTGCAGCGTGCCTGAACACAACTTTATTTCTGTAATAACACCCGTTGCCCGTACAGCGGACAATATCGACTTCATTACTCCAGAAGAGATTGGTGAGACGGCAAAACTCATTGAAGAAGCCAGCGGAAGCAAAAAGTGTGCATATACCTTATCTTCTTTTGACTCGGGTAAATGTGCCGACGAGCGTTTTGCGGCCATAGAACCGCTTCCTTCTCCATCTCTTTTTAAATATCGAACAGCGGCTCGTCGTTATCAGGTGATGACTGAGATAGAGAAATAGAGATTACCAGTCGTGCCGGTTCTTTCACCTGTTAACAGATGAGAGTTTGTGAGATTATGGCCTCTACACGTATATGGTTGAAAGTAAGGAATTAAAATGGACCAGAGGGCGAGAAGAGGGAATTACTCAAAATCATCTAACATTCTAATTGTCTAAGAGGGAGATTTTGTTATGAAAAATAATGTGAAAAACAAGCTGATTATAACCGTTGCAACAACAGGGGCATGGCCGACAAAGAATGAGACTCCTTACGTTCCGCTCCAGCCGAAAGAAATCGCAGAGGAAATATATGCCTGCTGGAAAGCCGGCGCTGCAATGGCCCATATTCACGCGCGGGACGATGATGACAAAGCCTCAATGAATTTCGAGAACTTTCAGGAAACTGTTGAACGTGTAAGAGCAACAGATTCCGATATTATCTTGAACCTCACTACCTCAGGTGGCATTGGTTTTAATGATGAAGAGCGGATGAAACCGTTTTCAGAACTGCTTCCTGAAATGGCTTCCTATGACTGCGGTACCATGAATTGGGCTCATTCTACGATATTTGAAAACCGACCGGAATTCCTGGAGAAACTAGGCCTTAAAATGCAGGAAGTTAATGTTAAGCCGGAAATCGAGGTGTTCGATGCAGGAATGGTCTACAATGCATTGTATTATCTTAAAAAGGGTGTCCTTAAAGCGCCGCTGCACTTTCAGTTCTGCCTGGGTGTTCCAGGAGGAACAGCTGCTACCGTCGAGAATCTGATCCATCTGAAAAGTCTTATTCCTGAAAATTCCACTTGGAGCACATTTGGTGTAGGAAAAGGTGCTGTTCCCATTATGCTTGCCGCTGTTGCACTTGGTGGCCATATCAGGGTTGGCATGGAAGATAATATTTATCTACGAAAAGGTGTACTGGCAAAATCTAATGTTGAGTTTATCGAACAGGTCAAAAAAATTGCCTTTGAGGCGAGCAGAGAAATTGCGACGCCTACTGAAGCAAGAGAGATTTTTAACTTGGAAAATAAGGTGTAACTACTCAGGCCTATTCCAACAAAGAGAAAATACAGGGATTCTTGATTCCTTTCCTCTCTAGTTTCAGATGGGATAGTGCATTCTATTTCGCTATCAGGTGTATTCTGGACTGTGTCGATGAAGTATCTTGTAGGAAATGTTTAATTCTTTCATACTTTTGTTTCTTGTTTTGACAGAACAAAGTATACAGGTTTTTTCTTGACAAGGCCCCCTCTGCAAAATATTATGCCACAATATAAAACATGGTCGCGCCATGTGAAACCCGCCTGTTCTCCGATCAGTGGATTTTATTGCAGAAAGTATTATGGCGGTTGTCTCAAGTTACCAGAGAGTGCCAAATTAAGGTCAGCACTCTTGAACGTGAGTCATATCCTCTTGGTTTTCTTGTCTGCTCAACCATGGAGACTACTGATTACTAGAGAGTGAACTGTGCCGCAACCTCATATTACATCCAACGAACTTGTCACCTCTAAACTGTTTGATCTCAAGGGAAAAGTTGCTCTGATAACTGGAGCTTCCGGTGCTCTGGGAATGGCTGTTGCCAGAGGGTTGGCGGTCAATGGGGTGAATCTTGTTCTCTCCAGTGTTGAAAAAGAAGCTTTGCAACAGCTTGCTGAGGAGATCCGGGGGCTTGGAGTTAAGGCCCTGCCTCTCTATTGTGATGTAACCAGTGAGTCTCAAGTTGACGGGATGGTTGATGAGGCTGTTGCGGGATTTGGAAAAATCGACATTTTGTTCACCTGCGCGGGACTGGCTCACCGGGAATTGCTTGTTGATCAGAGTTTGGAAAATTGGCGCAAGGTGATGGATGTCAATGTCCAGGGGACGTTACTTTGCTGCAAAGCCGTGGCAAAAGACATGATCAAACGAGGTGAAGGAGGCAGCATCATAACTGTTGGCTCAGTTCGCGGCCATCATGCCCATCGGGATGGCTATACTGGCTATGGAACCAGCAAAGCCGCAGTACACTATCTAACAAAAACACTTGCCTTTGAATGGGCTGAGCACAACATTCGGGTAAACAGCATTGCCCCCTGTATCTTCTGGTCCGATCTCACCGAGCCCATGCTCAGTGATGATAAAAATGCTCAAAAATATCTTGCCCGTATACCACTGGGACGTGCTGCAATTCCCGAAGATTTTGTGGGAGCTGTCGTATTTCTGGCTTCCGCGGCCAGTTCCATGGTCACGGCCCATATACTTTCTGTTGATGGTGGCGTAGTTGGTGGGTAATCGTGACACGGTTGAAATTTTCGGTATTGACTGATTTGATGCGATAAAAGAGTTATATTGAACCTGGTACCAGATAGTAATTTGGCTACATTATTTGATGAAGGAGATCACAATGAGAAACGTGGTAATTGTATCGGCGGCACGCACTGCCGTTGGTAATTTTGGAGGGAGCCTTAAAGATGTGCCTGTTGTCGATCTGGGCGCACTTGTTTTAAATAATACCTTGAAGAAGGCTGGTCTGAAGCCGGAGGCATCGGACCAGCAGAATCAATTGGCACCAGAAAGCCTGAAAAATGAGGGTATGATCGACCTTGAGAAGAAGAGATACGATTACGATCAAGCCTTGCAGTCGGTTGCCATCGATGAAGTAATTATGGGCAATGTCGTCGGTGCTGCACAAGGCCAGAATGTTGCCAGGCAGGCCATGATTCATGCCGGATTACCTAAAGAAACTCCTGCTTTTACCATCAATAAAGTGTGTGCTTCTGGAATGAAGGCTCTGGCATTGGCCGCACAGTCCATTCGTCTGGGTGATGCGGATGTGGTCCTCGCCGGTGGCATGGAAAATATGAGCAGGATTCCCTATGCCATGACCAAAGCCCGCTGGGGCGCACGCATGGGTGATGCTGAAATGACAGACCTCGTCGTTTTCGATGGTCTTTTTGAGATTTTTTACGGGTATCATATGGGGATTACGGCCGAAAACATCGCTGAGAAATATGATATATCGCGTATTGAACAGGATGAACTTGGTGCGCTCAGTCATCAGCGAGCCCGCAATGCGATCACCCAGGGGCATTTTGCCAAAGAGATAGTCCCGGTGAGTATTCCGCAGCGAAAGGGTGATCCGGTTATCTTTGACACGGATGAGCGGCCCATGGATACCAGTGTTGAGAAAATGGGCAAACTGCGGCCGGCTTTCAAAAAAGACGGCACCGTTACTGCAGGTAATGCCTCCGGTATCAACGATGGGGCCGCTGCGCTCCTGCTCATGTCCGAGGACAAAGCTGGGGAGATGGGTCTTAAGCCGCTGGTTAAGATAAAGGCTTCTGCATCCGGCGGGCTGGACCCTGCCTATATGGGGCTCGGTCCGGTTCCGGCGGTTCGCAAGATAATGCAGCAGGAAAATCTCACCATTGGTGATTTCAGCACCATCGAACTGAATGAAGCCTTTGCGGCCCAGGCTATTGGCTGTATTCGTGAACTTAAGTGCGATATGGAAAAAACCAACACTCTCGGTAGCGGCATTTCCATCGGACATCCCATTGGTTGTTCCGGTGCACGCATCCTTACCACCCTGGTACATTCCATGGTGCGGGAAGGAAGTGAATTAGGCCTGGCATCA
>JAQYVS010000435.1 GCA_030145365.1 Desulfofustis sp.
TTTGGATTAGTCAACGGACTTCTGGTCTGGTCTCATATAGGTCTAATCTTGTATTGCGTCAAGTGATTTATTTGTGATAATGTATTGCAAAATTTGCAACAACAAACAATAGACCTCGGTTACGCCCTGAGAAAATGGATATCAGAGAATTAAAGCTCTTTCTCCACCTGACCTCCACCCTTCATTTTGGGCAAACCAGCAGAGCCTGCAACATCACCAGATCAGGTCTGACCCGGACCATTCAGAGGCTTGAAAATGAGTTAGGTGAACAGCTTTTTATCAGAAACAACCGCTCGGTCCGACTGACCGAGTCAGGCAAGCTTTTTAGAGAATACGCTTCAGATGTCGTGCAGCGCTACCGTACCCTGCAGAGTCAATTTATTGCCGGGACTCATTTACGCGGAGAGTTGTCCCTCTATTGCTCGGTGACCGCAATCTTGTCGATTCTACCGACAATTATTAATAAGTTCCGGGTGGATCACCCTGATATCAGCCTTAATCTATCCACCGGTGATGCCGCTATGGCGATAGCCAAGCTGGAAAATGGCGAGGTGGATGTAACCATTGCCGCTCTCCCGGAGCAATTACCGCCTCATATCGTCTTTGCAAAATTGCTTGAAACCCCGCTCATCTTCATCGTTCCTCGATCTTCTGTAGAAGATCAGCCATCGATCGAGCATTGGGCCCAAAAGGGTGTTATCATGCCGGAACGCGGTCTGAGCAGGATTCGCTGCGAACGATGGTTCGCCGAAAAACGTATGAATCCGGAGATTTATTCATATGTGGCTGGAAACGAGGCGCTCATTGCTATGGTTGCAATGGGCTGCGGTATCGGAGTCGTTCCACGTCTGGTTCTGGAAAACTCACCGTTACAAAACCGGGTAAAAATCCTGGAAGTCGAACCGGTATTAAAACCTTTCACTGTCGGCCTATGTACAACCAGAAACAATCATCGCAACCCGATCGTCAAGGCCTTCTGGCAGATTGCTGAACGGGAGTCAGACAAGGCACCTGGAGAGAATAATGAGCACGATCCTGATAACAAATGACGACGGAATACACAGCCCCGGACTGGCTGCCCTAAAAAAAGGACTTGCTCCACTTGGCCGGATTGTCGTTGTTGCACCTGACCGGGACAACTCGGCAATTTCGCACGCCTTGACCATGCATCGTCCGCTGAGACTGACCGAGCTGGAATCCGATGTTTATACCCTGGATGGAACACCAACAGATTGTGTTTCCATAGCTCTCAGCAAAGTATTCGACCATCCTCCAGATCTGCTGGTTTCGGGAATCAACAACGGTCCCAATATCGGAGATGATATTACCTATTCCGGCACGGTTTCGGCCGCCATCGAGGGAACCATGTATGCAGTAGCCTCGCTTGCCGTTTCAATGGCCGGAGAGCCGCCTTTTGAATACACACATTCCGAGCCTATCATCAGACAACTTGCCCGAAAAGTACTTGATAACGGATTGCCTGCCAGTACCCTGATGAATGTGAACATCCCTGACAGAGTACCGGTCAAAGGAATCAAAGTCACCCGGCAGGGCCGCCGGATATGGAAACAGGCTGTCCAGGAGGTCACCGACCCCCGCGGTCGAATGCATTATTGGATCGGCGGCGGTACCCCACTGCTCGACAGCGGTAAGGACACCGATGTCCACGTTCTTTCCGAGGGATTCGTATCCATATCTCCGATACATCTCGATCTCACAAACCATGAGGGAATCAGTTATTTCAAGGAAGATCTCAAGCTCGAACTTTTCGCTGCATCTGATGATGGATGATCTGGGCGAATGAACAGCATGTTTGTAAGAAGACAATTACATCATCCCGGGCTCTATGAAAACTTTTGATACCGACACCTATCTCCAGCGCGTCAATCATACAACCGATGTGATTATCAGTGAAGATGGGCTGAGGGCTCTGCACCGGGCACAACTCTATACGATCCCCTTCGAAAATCTAGATGTTCTGCTTGGCCGTGGCATCTCGCTTAAGCCTGAGACGCTTTTTAATAAACTCGTTCACAAACCGCGGGGTGGTTATTGTTTTGAGCTGAACGGCTTATTCTTGGCCGCCCTTCAAACTTTCGGCTTCAATGCACGTGCCCTCTTGGCAAGAGTTCATCTGTCCTGAACACCATCTGGACGGGGGCACCAAGTGTCACTGGTAACAATCAACGGAAAACAATGGCTGGCCGATGTCGGCTTCGGCGGCTTGAACATGCTTGCTCCCATCCCATTGGAACTCAACCATCCAAAGACTTTCAAGGGACAGACATTACGCCTTGCTGAGGCAGGATCATTCGGCACAATGCTCCAGGTTTTAAAAGAGGACAGCTGGCAGGATCTCTATAGTTTCGAGCTGGGCCATGTGTATCCCATCGACATTGCCTATGGAAACCATTACACATCAACACATCCGGATTCATTTTTTACCTGTAACCGCATGGCAGCTCTACCAAAGACGGA
>JAQYVS010000033.1 GCA_030145365.1 Desulfofustis sp.
TACAGGACCAGAGCTTCTTGAACAGTTTTATCCGATCAGCACAATAAAAAAGAAACGAGACAAATATTTTTTAAGCTTTGCTGAGGAGACCGCCTTTGGTACCAGATTGGAGTTTGATCTGATAAATCCGAAAGACGGGGAAGTTCTTGGTAAAAAAGGGCGTAAAATTTCCCGGGCACTCTGTCGCCGGATAGAAGAAGCGGGTATTGAGTATCTGCAGATTTCTGCCGAAGCCCTCGTTGGCAAGGTTATTTGCCATGATATCGCTGATCCTGCTGAAGAGCAGCCGCTTGTCATACACAATACCGAGATCACCGAGTCATTGATGGAAACTCTCGATGGTGCTGGAATTAAAGAGTTCAGAGTGCTGGGCATCGATGGGGTGAAATATTCAGATTCATTCAGAAAAACACTGGCGGTTGACAAGGTTGCCTCCACCGAAGACGCGCTACTTGAGATTTACCGGCGCTTGAGACCCTCTAGCCCTCCGACCCTGGAGGTGGCTGAAGGTTTTTTCCAGAACCTGTTCTTTAATCCAGAGCTGTATGATCTCTCTGAAGTTGGACGTTACAAGATAAATGCTCGGCTCGGCCTCGATGTGGACATCTCTCAGCGCGCCCTCACCAGAGATGATATTGTGGAGGGGATAAAATACCTGGTTCGACTGAAAGACTCCCAGGGAACGGTCGATGATATCGATCATCTGGGTAACCGGCGGGTCAGAACTATCGGAGAACTGGTGGAGAATCAGTACCGCATGGGCCTTGTTCGAATGGAGCGTGCTATCAAAGAGCGCATGACACTCCAGGATGTGGAAACCCTGATGCCCCATGATCTGGTAAATCCGAAACCGATTTCAGCGGCAATCAAAGAGTTTTTCGGTACCAGTCAGCTGTCCCAATTTATGGATCAGACCAATCCGCTTTCTGAGGTCACCCATAAACGACGTTTGAGTGCCCTGGGACCGGGCGGTCTGTCTCGTGAGCGTGCAGGATTTGAGGTTCGTGATGTGCATCCGACCCATTATGGCAGGATTTGTCCGGTTGAAACACCGGAGGGACCAAACATCGGTTTGATCGTATCGTTGGCCACCTATGCCCGGGTAAACCCGTACGGTTTTATTGAAACCCCGTACCGTAACGTGGGTGATCGAATCGTCTATGATGAGAAGATTTCCTATCTCAGTGCCCTTCAGGAGCAGAATAACTATATTGCTCCGGCCTTGACACCGTTGGACTCAAAAAATCGAATCATCCCTGATACTTTGATTGTCAGAGAGGACGGTGAGGTTATAACTACGATCGCTGAGAGTGTCACCTATATGGACATTGCCCCAAATCAGCTGGTAAGCGTTGCAGCCTCGCTGATTCCCTTTCTGGAAAACGATGATGCCAACCGGGCCTTGATGGGATCCAATATGCAGCGTCAAGCGGTACCGCTGATGCGAACCGCAGCACCGTTGGTCGGAACTGGAATGGAGCGTTACGTCGCCAGGGATTCCGGAGCCTGTCTGCTTGCAGGTGGAGACGGCGTGGTTGAAGAAGTGGATGCAAACCGAATTGTGGTTGGTTATGACGAGCCGGGTATCGATGGTTCGGCTACCGGCGTCGCCGTATATCGCTTGGAAAAATATAAAAAATCGAACCAGAACACCTGTTTTAACCAGAAGCCACTGGTCAAGCCGGGAACGAAAGTTCAGAAAGGTACAGTGCTGGCAGATGGTCCTTCATGTGACAATGGTGAGCTGGCTCTTGGCAAGAATGTCACCATTGCTTTCATGCCGTGGCGCGGGTTCAACTTTGAGGATTCCATCCTGATCAACGAACGGTTGTTGAAGCAGGATACCTTCACCTCGCTTCATATCGAAGTGTTCGATACCATGGCTCGCGATACCAAGCTGGGCAAAGAAGAAATAACCCGAGATATTCCCAACGTCAGCGAAGAGACCCTCAGAAACCTGGATGAATCGGGAATCGTGCGAATCGGAGCCGAAGTAGGGGCCGGTGATACTCTTGTGGGAAAAGTAACCCCCAAAGGTGAAACGGTACTGTCGCCGGAAGAGAAATTGTTACGGGCAATCTTTGGCGAAAAGGCTCAGGATGTGAAAGACTCCTCACTTCGGGTTCCACCGGGCGTCGAAGGCGTGGTGATCGATGCCAAGGTATTTTCACGAAAAGGTGTTGACAAGGATGAGCGGTCCCTGATGATTGAGGATCTGGAGATCGATAAACTCAACCGGGATAAGCTCGATGAAATTGCCAGCCTAAAGCGCGGTGTCTGTCGAGAAATGGGTAAGGTCCTGGATAATAAAACC
Source organism: Desulfofustis sp. (assembly GCA_030145365.1). Taxonomy (GTDB): domain Bacteria; phylum Desulfobacterota; class Desulfobulbia; order Desulfobulbales; family Desulfocapsaceae; genus JABDQA01. Next base: position 2,315 of record JAQYVS010000033.1, read on the forward strand.
GTTAAAGAAGACGTCACAGCAAAAGACGGTAAGAATCTGGTTAAGCTCGGCAAGAAATTCAGTGCAGATCTGGCCGGAGCGGTAGGGTTTCATAATCTGCGTAAGCTCGATTTTTCTCAACGAGCCAAATACCTTGAAAAGATAGAAGATGTTTATGGCCGTTACGAGAAACAGGCAGGACTGATCAGAGACCGCTACGATGGGATTATCGAGCGTTTAAAGAAAGGTGATGACCTGCCTCCGGGTGTGGTCAAGATGGTCAAGGTGTATGTGGCCACAAAGCGCAAACTCTCTGTCGGAGACAAAATGGCCGGGCGTCATGGAAACAAAGGTGTCGTCTCCTGCCTACTCCCGCAAGAGGATATGCCCTATTTTGCAGATGGCACAACGGTGGATATCGTTTTAAATCCACTTGGTGTGCCGTCTCGTATGAACGTTGGCCAGGTACTGGAGACTCATATTGGCTATGCTGCAAAAAAACTGGGTAATCAACTCAATACTATGGCTCTGGAACAGGGGGCCGAAATAATAAAAGCAAAGCTGAAGAAGGTCTACTCCAAGGATGAATTCACGGCAATAACCAAAGGCCTCGGTGATGAAGAACTGATCGAATGGGCCCGGGACCATCAGGAGGGCCTGCATCTCGCCACTCCGGTCTTTGATGGAGCTGAGGAAGTAGATATCCGCAGCCTTCTGGTTGAAGCCGGCGTCGATGAAGTGGGGCAGGTACAGCTTTACGACGGGCTGAGCGGAGATCCCTTCGCTAACAAGGTTACCGTGGGCGTGATGTATATGCTGAAACTCCACCATCTGGTCGACAACAAAATTCATGCCCGGTCTACCGGACCGTATTCCCTTGTTACCCAGCAACCGCTGGGTGGTAAGGCACAGTTCGGCGGCCAGAGACTTGGTGAGATGGAAGTGTGGGCCATGGAAGCATATGGTGCCGCTTATACACTCAAAGAATTTTTAACAGCTAAATCAGATGATGTGGAAGGCCGGACCCAGATGTATGAACGTATTGTCAAGGGAGATAACTTCCTGTCAACCGGCCTGCCGGAGTCTTTTCATGTTCTGGTTAAAGAACTGCAGGGACTGTGTCTAAATATGGAGCTCATAGAAGAATAGCGCGCATATTGCAGCATTTTTCAGGCTCAAACCAAGCTCTTCAAGACCCGGAAATCGAAAAACCGGGTTAAAAATTTGAAGCAGAGGTGAACTCGTGGAAGAGTTATTCAATTTTTTTCAAAAACCGAAAGCTCCTATTAAATTTAAAGCGGTAAAAATATCTCTTGCCTCTCCCGAGAAGATTCTTGACTGGTCTCATGGTGAGGTCAAGAAGCCGGAGACGATTAACTATCGGACCTTTAAACCGGAACGTGATGGTCTTTTCTGTGCCAAAATATTTGGACCGGTAAAGGATTTCGAGTGTAATTGTGGAAAATATAAGCGGATGAAGCATCGCGGCGTTGTCTGCGAAAAGTGCGGTGTTGAGGTTATCCAATCCAAGGTTCGGCGGGAAAGGCTGGGACATATCAAGCTGGCGGCGCCTGTCGCTCATATCTGGTTCTTGAAAAGCCTGCCGAGTAAGATCGGTGCAGTTCTGGATATGACCTTAAAGCAGCTGGAGCGGATTTTATATTTTGAGCAATATGCCGTTGTCGAGTCTGAAACTGAGGATATCCCAGCAGGAACTCTGCTCACCGAGGAAAAATACCGTAACGCCAGAGAAGAATATCCCGGACAGTTCCGGGTTGGCATCGGTGCGGAAGCGATTCGCGAGTTGCTTGCTTCCCAGAAACTCAAAGAGATGTCCATAGAGCTGAGAGCAGAAATGGGTACCACCGGTTCCCAGACCAAACGTCAGAAACTGGGAAAACGGTTGTTGGTCATTGAGGCGTTTCTCGAGTCCGGCAATGAACCGGAATGGATGATTTTGGAAGTGATTCCGGTATTACCGCCGGATCTCAGACCCTTGGTACCGCTTGAGGGTGGGCGTTTCGCAACTTCTGATCTTAATGATCTGTACCGCAGGGTTATCAACCGGAATAATAGACTGAAACGTCTTCTGGAACTGGATGCACCTGATATCATCATTCGTAATGAAAAGCGTATGCTCCAGGAAGCGGTCGATGTCCTGTTCGATAACGGTCGTCGCGGTCGGGTAATTACCGGAGCCAACAAACGGCCGCTCAAGTCGCTGGCTGATATGCTCAAAGGCAAGCAGGGGCGCTTTCGTCAGAATCTGCTCGGCAAGCGTGTTGATTATTCCGGCCGTTCTGTTATCGTGGTCGGTCCTAAACTGCGCCTGCACCAATGCGGTCTGCCGAAAAAAATGGCACTCGAGCTGTTCAAGCCCTTCATCTACAATAAGCTGGAGCGGCGCGGCTATGTAACAACCATCAAGAGCGCCCGTAAGATGGTAGAAAAAGGGGTCAAAGAGGTCTGGGATGTGCTCGACGAGGTTGTCACCGAATATCCGGTCATCCTTAACCGTGCCCCAACCCTTCATCGTCTTGGTATGCAAGCCTTTGAAGCTGTGTTGATCGAGGGGAAGGCCATTCAGCTCCATCCGTTGGTCTGTGCAGCTTTTAACGCAGACTTTGACGGCGACCAGATGGCGGTCCATGTACCATTGTCCGTGGAGGCTCAGGTTGAGGCCCGAGTGCTGATGATGTCCACCAACAACATCTTGTCTCCGGCCAACGGTGAACCGATCATCATCCCGTCTCAGGATATCGTTCTTGGGCTCTACTACATGACCAGAGAGCGTATCAATGTTGCAGGCGAAGGCAAGGTTTTTTCCGATGTGGCTGAAGCCCGGATTGCATATGATCACGGAGAAGTCGATCTGCAGGCCAGAATCAAGGTCCGGATGGACTCAAAGTTGGTTGAGACAACAATGGGCAGGGTCATCATCGGCGAACTCCTGCCAAAAAACCTGCCTTTTGAGGTGGTAAACCAGGTGCTCACCAAAAAGGCCCTGGCCAAACTGATCGATTTCACCTACCGATATGCCGGAACCAAAGACACGGTAATTCTTACCGATCGCCTGAAGGATACCGGGTATGAATATGCCACTAAAGCCGGTATCTCCATCTGCATCAACGACATGAAGATTCCGCTGGCCAAGGAAGATATGGTAGAGCGGGCCGAAACGGATGTATTAGACGTTGAAAAGCAATATTCAGACGGTTTGATCACCTCCGGTGAGAAATATAATAAAGTTGTCGATATCTGGTCAAAGGCTACGGAGGATGTGGCTAATGAGATGATGACCGAAATCAAGGTGGAATACGTTAGGGATCGGGAAAATAACGTGGTCGAATCATCGAGTTTCAATTCTATCTTTATCATGGCCGATTCCGGAGCAAGGGGATCACGGGACCAGATAAGGCAGCTAGCCGGAATGAGGGGTTTGATGGCCAAACCTTCCGGTGAAATTATTGAAACACCGATCAAAGCAAACTTCAGAGAAGGCCTGGGTGTTCTTGAGTATTTCATTTCAACCCATGGCGCCCGAAAGGGGCTGGCCGATACGGCGTTGAAAACGGCAAACTCAGGTTATTTAACCCGGCGTTTGGTGGATGTTGCCCAGGAATCGACCATTGTAGAAACAGATTGCCGGACCCTGGACGGCATTATTGCCGAACCTCTGGTAGATGGTGGCGAGATTATTGTTCCGATTGGTGAACGAGTCCTGGGTAGGGTTGCTCTCGAAGACGTACATGATCCATTTTCCGAAGAGGTTATTGTTGCCTACGGTAATGAGATTACGGAATCGATTGTTGATAAAATTGAGGCCGCAGGCATCGACCGGGTTACCATCCGTTCGGTGCTCACCTGCCGAGCCAGAAGAGGCGTGTGTGCCAAATGCTATGGCCGTGATTTAGGCCGTGGGCATATGGTTAACAGAGGAGAGGCCGTTGGCGTCATTGCCGCCCAATCGATCGGAGAGCCAGGGACTCAGCTTACCATGCGTACCTTTCACATTGGTGGTACGGCAAGCAGGGCGGTGGAACAGGCCGAACTTATCACCCAGCTTGGCGGGGTCGTTGCCTTTAAAAACCTGCATTTTGTAGAAAATGCTGAAGGCATTAAAATCGTCATGAACCGCAATGCCGAAATTCTCGTCCTTGATGAACAGGATTTCACCAAACACCTTGAGGGATACAAGCTTAGTGCCAAAGACACAGAGCTTGAGATGGCCGAAAATGGTGACATTGTCATCCGGGTAAAAGGTGAGATAGAGAAGAAGGCTAAGATTCGTGAGCGTGAGCGATTTAAGGTCAACTATGGTGCCCAGATCCTGGTCAATGAGTGGGCCTCAGTCGAGCCTGCGGTAATCCTTGCCGACTGGGATGCATACACAATCCCGATTGTTGCTGAGGTCGGTGGCATCATCAAGTATGGCGATGTGCTTGAGGGCGCAACCATGCAGGAGAAGGTGGATCCGGTTACCGGTAAATCATCCAAGGTCATCGTCCATGCATCCGCTGGTCAGCAGTTCACTCCGAGGGTTTCGGTGAAAAGCGATCGGGGCAAGACTCTGAAACTGCCGGATTCCGAGGTTTTTGCTCGGTACGGTCTTCCGGTTGGCTCTATTATTACCGTTGAAGATGGTGATGAGATTAAACCGGGTACCATTGTCGGTAAAATTCCGAGGGAAACGTCAAAAACCAAGGATATTACCGGTGGTCTGCCCCGGGTTGCCGAACTTTTTGAAGTTCGCAAACCAAAAGAACCCGCCATTATTTCAGAAATTGACGGACGGGTCAGTTTCGGTAAGGAACTCAAAGGAAAACGACGGGTTGTTGTTACTCCTGAGTATGGAGAATCCCAGGAATACCTGGTACCCAAGTCGAAACATATCATCGTCCATGAGGGCGACTATGTTCAGGCCGGTGAGCGGCTGATGGAGGGTACTATTCTCCCCAATGACATTCTCAAGGTTTTGGGCGTAAAAGAGCTGGCCAAGTTCCTGGTCAACGAAATCCAGGAAGTGTACCGATTGCAGGGTGTCAAGATCAACGATAAGCACATTGAAGTTATCGTTCGTCAGATGCTGCGCCGGGTCCTGATTACTGGTGCGGGTGATTCAAAGTTCATGATTGGGGAACAGGTAGAATGGTGGGTTTTTGAAAATGAACGAGACCGCTTGATGGCCGAGAGAAGTACCTTCATGGCTGAAGGAGGCAAAGCAGCTGAGGCACCCAAACCGCCCGCGGCAGAGCCGCTTCTGCTTGGAGTTACCAAAGCATCGCTTTCAACCGAAAGCTTTATTTCGGCGGCCTCATTTCAGGAGACCACTAAAGTTCTGACCAATGCTGCTATGGCCGGTAAAACGGACGAATTAAAAGGGTTGAAGGAGAATGTAATCATGGGCCGGCTTATTTCAGCAGGTACCGGGATTACTAAAGAGATAGTGAATTAAAATATTGCTTACGACTTTTTGGCTTGACACTGACTTAAGGGTAATGTAAATATCCCTTTTTGCGCTTCAGCAAATGTGAGTATTAATTTACTGATGCGCAGATAACAAAGACTATTTGAAGAGGAGCAGTACACGCAATGCCAACAATTAATCAGCTGGTACGCCAGGGCAGGAAAAAGATTGTCAAGAAAACTAATACGCCTGCTTTGAAGGGTTCCCCGCAAAAACGGGGTGTGTGTGTCAGGGTCTATACCACAACCCCGAAAAAACCAAACTCAGCTCTGAGAAAGGTTGCCAGGGTGCGGTTGACCAACGGTATTGAAGTTACTTCATATATTCCTGGTATCGGGCACAACCTCCAGGAGCACTCCGTTGTACTGATCAGGGGTGGAAGGGTAAAAGATCTTCCGGGTGTGCGATATCATGTCGTTCGCGGTACGCTTGATACACTGGGCGTGTCTGATCGACGCCAGGGCCGCTCGAAATATGGCGCGAAAAAGCCTTCATGATAAGGGCTGGAGAATAGAATTATGTCCCGTAGAAACACTGCAGATAAACGAGTAACTGTGCCAGACCCGCGTTACAACAACGTCCTTGTTGCCAAGTTCACCAATGGACTGATGGAGCGTGGGAAAAAAAGTGTGGCCCGGCGAATTTTTTACGATGCGATGGATCTCATTGATACCAAGGTACCGGACGAGGAACCCATGCTTATTTTCGAGCAGGCCATGGAAAACGTTCGGCCGCGTGTCGAGGTAAAATCAAGGCGTGTTGGTGGTGCCACGTATCAGGTGCCGATGGAAGTCCGACAGGCCAGAAGAAATGCACTGGCGATCCGCTGGGTCATAAGTTTTGCCCAGTCCCGCTCCGGAAAATCGATGTCGGAGAAACTGGCTGCAGAGTTGCTCGATGCTTATAATGAACGGGGGGCGGCTGTTAAGAAAAAAGACGACACCCACAGAATGGCTGAAGCCAATAAAGCGTTTGCCCATTATCGCTGGTAGTGTAGAGGGTTGGTCTTGCTGAGGTCGGGAGCTGAAATCGGCAGAAAAGAAGATTTGAGGTTTGTTGATGTCAGCCCAGAAAGAGTTATCGTCCATACGCAATATCGGCATCATGGCCCACATCGATGCCGGCAAGACCACAACAACTGAGCGGATACTCTATTACACGGGGCGCTCGTACAAAATGGGTGAAGTTCATGACGGTAACGCCGTTATGGACTGGATGGAACAGGAGCAGGAACGAGGCATAACGATAACCTCGGCAGCAACAACCTGCACTTGGAATCATCATAAAATTAATATAATTGACACCCCAGGGCATGTTGACTTTACCGTTGAGGTGGAGCGTTGTCTGAGGGTTCTAGACGGTGTGATAGCCGTTTTTTGCGCGGTGGGAGGCGTTGAGCCTCAAACGGAAACGGTTTGGAGACAAGCTGACAGTTATCACATCCCGCGCCTGGCCTTCATTAATAAGATGGATAGGGTGGGGGCCGACTTTGAACGATGTTTGAAAATGATGACCGAACGACTGGGGGCAAACCCATTGCCACTTCAGTTGCCGGTCGGTAAAGAAGCAGAATTTGAAGGGGTCATCGACCTCATTGAAGAGAAAATGCTCAGCTTCAACGAGCAGTCTCTTGGACAGGAAGTGGTTGAGTCCGCTGTTCCTGATCACTATAGAGAAGTATTCACGGCCGCACGAATGGCAGTCCTCGAGAAATTGGCCGATTTCGATGAGGGTGTCATGGAAAAATATCTTGAAGATAAACCGGTTTCGGTTGACGAGATGTACCGTGCACTGAGAAAGGCCACACTGGCGCTCGAGGTTGTACCGGTACTGTGCGGCAGCGCCTTTAAAAACAAAGGTATTCAGCCTTTGTTGGATAGCGTGGTCAAGTATCTGCCATCACCGGCGGATAATGACTTCGTAGAAGGGCTCGACCGAAAGGGAGAGCAGGTTGAACGTAAAACCGGGCCTAAGGAAAAGCTTTGCGGGCTTGTTTTTAAACTGATGAGTGATTCATTCGTCGAGAACCTGGCCTTTGTCAGGATTTACTCGGGGGTACTCTCCATCGGTGATAAAGTTTTCAACCCCGTTAAGAAGAAGAAAGAGAAAATCTCAAAACTTCTTAAGCTTCACGCCAATAAACGTGAAGAGGTCAAAAAGATCGGGGCTGGAGATATTGGGGCGATCGTTGGTCTGAAATTTACAACAACCGGTGATACGCTCTGCGAAAGTGGTGATTTTGTTATTCTGGAATCGATGGATTTTCCAGATCCGGTCATCGGGGTTGCGATCGAGCCAAGGAGCAAAGCCGATGAGAGCAAACTGATTGAAACGCTCGACAAAATTGCCCTGGAAGACCCGTCTTTCACCATCAAAACGGATGAGGACACGGGTCAGAAGATTATTTCGGGAATGGGCGAGCTTCACCTGGAAATAATCGTAGACAGGCTGCTTAACGAGTTCAAGGTTTCCGCTAATGTCGGTAAACCCCAGGTGGCCTATAAGGAAACAATAACTCGAAGCGTTACTGAAGAAGGCCGCTTTGAGCAGACGACAGGAACCGCACAATACGGTCATGTCGTCTTAGAGGTAGCGCCGCTTGACCGAGGTGGCGGTTTTGTCTTCAGCAATGAAGTTGATAAGGACACGATCCCGTCAACATTTCTTGCTGCGATTGAAAAAGGAGTCAAGGACACCCTAGACTCCGGGCCACTCATCGGCCATCCGCTTACCGACGTAAAGGTACGGTTGACAGGCGGATCGTACGATGACGAAAATTCCACCGAAATGGCTTTCGGTGTGGCGGCGGCGATGGCCTTGAGAAGGGCTGGGGTCGAGGCTGAGCCGGTACTGCTTGAACCGGTGATGGATCTGGAGGTAGTAACTCCCGAAGAGTATGTCGGGGACGCCATCTCGGACCTAAACTCGAAACGGGGGAAGGTCACCGGGATTGCGGCGGAAAACGATATCCAGGTAATAAAAGCTCATGTGCCGCTGGCAGAGATGTTTGGGTATTCAACGTCGCTTAGGTCGGCGACCCAAGGACGGGCCAATTTCAGCATGCAGTTTTTGGAATATGATGTGGTACCTAAAGCAAAAGCAGAAGTGATAATAAGAAAAATCAGAGGGATTTAAATCCAATCATATTTGAGGAAGGACGATGTCAAAGGAAAAATTTGAGCGGACGAAGCCGCATGTGAATGTAGGGACAATAGGCCACATTGATCATGGTAAGACGACATTGACGGCAGCTATTACCCGCGTATTGTCTTTGAAGGGTCAGGCTACGTTCACCGATTTTGGTGAGATCGACAAGGCCCCTGAGGAAAAAGAGCGTGGCATCACAATCGCCACAGCCCACGTGGAATATGAGACGGTCAATCGTCACTATGCCCATGTTGACTGTCCGGGTCATGCTGACTACATCAAGAATATGATTACCGGTGCAGCCCAGATGGACGGCGCAATCCTGGTTGTCGCGGCCACCGACGGTGCCATGCCTCAAACCCGTGAGCATATCCTGCTTGCGCGTCAGGTAGGTGTACCCGCGGTCGTTGTATTTTTAAATAAATGCGACATGGTGGATGACGAGGAACTGATTGAGCTGGTCGAGATGGAACTTCGTGAGCTGCTCGATAAATATGAGTTCCCGGGAGACGACATTCCCTTTGTTCAGGGT
>JAQYVS010000035.1 GCA_030145365.1 Desulfofustis sp.
CCTCACTGTCTCCACCGGTTATCAACAAACGAACATTTGATTCGGGATAATCGTTACGTTCAAGTGTCTGAAAAACGATATCTGAGAGTTCCTGTAAATTCCAGGGGCATGCGAGACCGATCAGCTGAGCAGAATTCTGCAGCCTCCTGAGGTGGTCATTTATATGAAACGGTTTTCCTCCGTAGGTCCTGAAAAAATCAAACACACCGTATCCACGGATAATTGCCAGATCACTAATGGGTAAAAATGCAGCATCTTCTTCAACAAATTGACCGTTTATATAATATATGCCCATGGTTGTATCTCCCTGTATTTAGACTATTTCTCGCTAAAAACACCAATGATTAAAACGTAATCCTATCAGTTGCCAGCCGTAACCAGTCGTGGATAACACAAAACACCAAAGTTATGCTCAAGGTTACAGTACCAGAAATTTGTCATGACACATACACAATCAAAGCGAACAATTCCATCATTTTCACCGAAGCTGAAAAGGACTCCGGTCAAAGAACTGTGGCATCTCTAAAACCCAAATGCGCCAATGCTCCAATCAAACATTGACACTACATCTAAGTCCACCCAGAATGTACGGCTAGATACATCTAAAACTGCGGTTACTTGTTCAATTGTATAGCTGAGAGATGTGAAATGCAAAAGCCAATTCAGCAGATCCACCTGTGTTGAATCCGGAGCAGAGTCCTGAGATATTAGAGAATTAGGAGCGGAAAAAGCTGTTGACAAGCTTTGTTAACAGGTTAATATTTGCCGCGTTAAATATAAACGAGACGAACAATGACAACCTGCCATCACGATTCTCTGGGACGTCAGATTTATCTGACATCCCAGGCCATGCGTAATCATATTGAACGACTGCTCAAACCGTTCGATCTTACCATTGAACAGCTGCACATCTTGAAACATATTGATAAAAACACCGGCAAAACCCAGAGCGAGATTTGCCAACGTACATCCAAAAGCCCTGCCAATATTACTCGAATCCTTGACAGGCTTGAAAAAAAGAAGTTACTCATCAGGCGCAATAACCCTGATGATCGCCGTTCCTCATTGGTTCTTTTAACCGATGAAGGCGCCAAACTTGGGGTAAAGGTGGCAAACCTGTTTTACTCGCTTTCCAGTAAAATAGAACAAAACATAAAATCAGAAGAGATTGACATAGTTAAAAGTGTACTCGGTCAGATCGAAACAAACATTCAGAAATTGTCAGAAGATCTCGGAGAATAAAATGACAAATAAAACATTTGCAGCATCTGTTTTTTCCCTGATACTGTTCCTACTCACTCATCCGGCTAATAGCGCAGATGGCCCGCCGCCTGCCAAGGTAAAGGTTGCCCCGGTTGTCAGGGAAGAAGTGGCCCAGACGCGGACGGTAATCGGTGTACTCTATTACGATCGGATCAGTCATATTTCAACAGAACTCGCTGGCCTGGTGGAAAGTGTTGAAGTAAAGCAGGGTGATAAAGTGAAGAAAGGAGATCCGCTGGTTCTGCTCAACACCGAGATTCTCGACACGGAGATCGTTTTTCAAAAATCAAAACTCAAGCAGATTGAGTTGCGAATCGCAAATGTGAAAAAGAACTACAGTCGCCTCGAGCGGCTCTATGAGCAATCCGGTGTATCGGAAAGAGATCGTGATGATGCTCTGTTCAGTTTCGAAAATGCCCAGATTGAAAAACAGGCAACTGAAGCAACATTGCAGAAATTAAATATTCAGAAAAAAAGAAGTATCATCTCAGCCCCATTTAACGGAATTATTCTAACCAAAGATGTCGACTCTGGAAGCTGGGTTCAACCCGGCCGCCAACTGGTATCGATTGGTTCAAGTGAAGACCTGTTCATCAGGGCCCCAATTGCCGAATCCATCCTTAAATATTTTGAACGAGGTCAACAACTGCCCGTCACCATCAACGCCTTTGGCAAGGAATTAGTAGGAACCGTTGAAGATATAGATCCTGTCGCCGATATGAAAACCAAAAATATCTACCTGAAGATCTCCATAGAACCGTTGGATCTGGTAGCCCAAAATATGTCGGCAACCGTCTCTGTTCCGGTGAGTCAGCGCCAGGAACTGTCGATCATAAGTCGAGCCTCAGTGATTAAGTTCCAGGGCAAGGATTTCGTTTATACCGTCAAAGAAGGAAAGGCAGCCATCTTACCAGTCAATATCGTTGCCTATCTTGGAGATCGAGTTGGCGTTGACAATCCCTATATTGTTCCGGGAATGCTGCTGGTAGTTGAAGGAAACGAGCGGCTGCGACCTGATCAACCTGTAATGGTCGGAGAATAATAATGGATATTGTCAGATATGGGCTGAACAAGCCGGTTTCAATTATCGTTGCCGTTATTCTCGTCATCACCTTTGGCCTCATCGGCTTGAACTCATTGCCGGTTCAACTGACTCCGGATGTTGAAAAACCGCAGATCACCGTTCAGACCACCTGGGGGGGGGCAACACCGTACGAAATCGAGAAGGAAATCATCGAAAAACAGGAGGAAGTGTTAAAAGGTCTTAAGGGTTTAACAAAGATGGAGAGCTCCAGTTACAACAACTTTGGCCAAGTCACCCTGACCTTCATCTTAGGCACCAACCTCGACGATGCTCTGCTGCGTGTCTCAAACAAAATCAATGAAGTCTCCGACTATCCGGACAACGTTAAAAGGCCCAAAATTGATGCCTCCGGAGCCAACAGCTCACCGGTAATCTGGATGGCATTGAAGCCAAAGCCTGAAAATAAAACCCATATCAATCACTACCGGACATTTTTGAAGAATGATATCAGGCAGCACCTGGAACGGGTTGAAGGTGTGGGTTCACTCCTGGTCTTTGGAGGTACGGAAGAAGAGCTCCATATCGAGCTTGATGTTCAGAAAATGGCTCAGTACGATATCACCTTTGATCAGATATCAGGAGCAATCACCAGAGCCAATTCCACGATCTCGGCAGGAGTCATGGGCGTCGGAAGGAAGAACTACCGAATAAGAACCATCGGGCAATTCCAGTCCCCCGCTGAAGCACTTGATGTGGTAGTTTACGAAGATGGACTCACCCGCGTGTATCTCCGTGATATTGTAACGGTTGGCAAAGGCTATGCCAAAGAACAAGGTGCGGTACTTCATAATGGGGAACAAATTATCGTCATCGGGGTACAAAAAGAGCAGGGATCCAATGTACTGGCCATGACCGACAGCGTCGAGCGGGAAGTCGAACGTCTCAACAAGGCCATACTTGATGAACACGGCCTCTTTATCGAGATGCTTTACGATGAACGGCCATATATCAGCAAGGCCATCAACCTGGTAAAGCAGAATGTTCTGATAGGCGGCCTGCTCGCCATCGCCGTGTTAATGACCTTTCTGCGCAGTGTCAGATCAACATTGACGACAGCTCTGGCAATTCCTATCTCGGTCATCGGATGCTTTATTTTTCTGTGGCTGAGTAACCGGAGTTTAAACGTCGTCAGCTTAGCCGGTATTTCCTTTGCCGTCGGCATGCTTGTAGACAACTCAATCGTCGTACTGGAAAACATTGACCGACACCGCAAACTCGGAAAAACTGCATACCAGGCTGCTCTTGAAGGCACCAAGGAAATCTGGGGTGCGGTATTTGCCTCGACTGCTACCACGGTAGCGGTATTTCTCCCCGTCATTTTTATGCAGGAAGAGGCCGGCCAACTGTTTCGAGATATCGCAATCGCCATCACCTTCTCGATCATGATCAGTTTTCTGGTATCGATCACCGTCATTCCGACACTGATCAATTTGTTATATAGAAAAAGTGAGAAGAGAAAGGAAACCTGGCTGCAGAAATCGGTTATCGGTCCCTTTTTTGTTAAAATTCTGATGGGTTTTTCCAATATTTGTCTGGCCAACGTCTTTACCCGTCTGGTCACCATTGTGCTGTTTACATCGATGTCTATCGGTATCGTTTTCTGGCTGAGGCCCAGCGCCGAGTATCTGCCCCAGGGCAACCGTAACTTCATCCTCAACATCCTGATCCCGCCACCAGGCTATTCGATAGATAAGTACAAGGAAATAGGCGGCTATATCTTCGAACAGTCGGAACCGTATTACCATGAAGACAACCCTGAGGGCGTTGCGCCAATAAAAGATATGTTCTATGTCGGTGCAGATCGGATGACTCTATTCGGGGCCCAGTCGGTCCACGAAACAAGGGGCAAGGAGATGATGCCGATATTCAACAGAATTATGAACTCAATTCCCGGTTATTTCGGGGTTTCCATTCAAGTCGGAATTTTTCAGTCCGAATTGGGAGGAGGCCGTTCAGTCGATGTTAATGTTTCAGGCGAAAATATCGATGCCATTGTAGGCGGAGCCAGGGCGATTTTCGGAACTATCGGTCAGAAAATCGCCGGAGCCCAGACCCGCCCCATACCGTCTCTTGAAACCAGCTACCCTGAAATTCGTGTCATTCCAAACAAGGAACGGCTTGCCGCCAACGGTTTGAGTGAACGGGATCTCGGCATATATGTCGACATCCTGATGGATGGCAGAAAAATTGATGAATATCGTCCGGCAGGAATTAAACAGATCGATCTGATACTTAAAGGCAACGACGACCGATTCAACTCTCCCGAGGAACTGATGGACGCCACCGTGGTCAATCGCTACGGCGATCTGATCACAATTGGCGATATTGCACACCTCGAGTACAGCGAGGGAATGCCGCAAATTAACCATCTCGAGCGCAAACGTACCATCACCCTGCAAGTTACCCCGCCGCCAGATCTGCCGTTACAGGATGCGATCGCCATTATTGAAAACGATATTATCGGAGCGCTGAAACTGGCAGGACAACTCGAGGGGCTGGAAATTGCTATTGGCGGAAATGCCGACAAACTTGTGGAAACCGGAAAATCGCTGCAGTGGAATCTGTTGCTTGCCCTGTTAATTACCTACCTGCTCATGGCAGCCCTGTTTGAGAATTTTCTCTACCCGTTAATTATCCTTTTTACCGTACCATTGGCAGCAGCAGGTGGGTTTATCGGCCTGCTTACAGTGAACACCTTCGTCGCACCACAAGGGTTTGATATTCTTGCCATGCTCGGATTTATCATCCTTATCGGCACCGTAGTCAACAACGCGATTTTGATCGTACATCAATCGTTGAACAATGTGAGATACCATGGCCTTGTTGGTGTCAAGGCTGTATCAGACGCAGTCCAAACCAGGATCAGGCCCATTTTCATGAGCGCCACAACCTCGATTCTGGCCATGACACCACTTGTGCTCTCAACCGGTTCAGGATCAGAGTTGTATCGGGGGCTCGGCAGTATCCTGCTCGGCGGTTTGGCCCTGTCAACCCTGTTTACCCTGTTCGTTATTCCAGCCCTGCTGGTGTTTGTTATCGGTTTTGAAAAGAGCAGAACTGTAGAGAATTAGAAATTTCAAAATATTCAGGAGCATTGGGAGATTTCTTTTCCATCATGATTATCGTCGATGAAACCAACCAACAATAAAGGAGAAGAAGACATGGGTGACAAGAAAGTACCAAGCAAACACTATCACTATTTAAAAGCCAATTTTCCCGAGGTAATGGCGGCCGTTGAAACTCTTGGGGCAACCGCTCGGGAAGCAGGTCCGCTGGATAAAAAAACCACCGAACTCATACAACTGGGTGTAGCCGCTTCAGCCCAATCGGTGGGTTCCGTCCACTCCCATGCCAGAAGAGCTCTGGCAGCCGGAGCCAGCCGCCAGGAACTCGAGCATGCGCTTCTGGTGCTTGTCTCAACGATTGGTTTTCCAAAGGTAGCTGCTGCGCTGTCCTGGATTCAAGAAGTGTCAGACTGAGAAGTTATAGTTCTCAGCCTGCTTCAGACGTTAATAATATCGCTACTTTACACGCCTAATAGTTGACACAGTGTCAACTGATCGTGTCTGTTCCCTTAATAATCGCCCTGCATCTCCAACGAAGTCGAGGCCGACATTGGTGTAAATTCGGTTCGTCACCTCGATTGACGAGTGACCGAGGATTCTCTGCAGGGCGTGAGGGTTCATTCCACTTTCAGCTGCCAGCGTTGCAAAGGTGTGTCTGAGCAGGTGGTGGCTCACCTGTCGGCCTATCCCTGCAGCCTTGACTGCACGGTCAAGTGGCTTCCAGATGGTGGAGTACGGTTGTTTAGTGACAGGATTAATGACAAGGTATCTCCGCTTACCCTTCAGCCTGTATAATTCCTCGACAAACCGATCAGACATGAATGGAACCTTGCGATCTTTGGTGCCTTTACCTCTGACATGAATCATCTCCCGCCTTCGGTCAACGTCCCTTGTCTGCAGCTTGAGTGCCTCGCTTAGCCGGAGTCCGTGGTCTGCCATCAGCAGAAAGAGGACACGGTAATGCTCCTCAAGGTGACGGTAGATTGCGTCAACCTCGTACCGTTCAAGTGGTTGCTTTCTTGGTGACGCTATCTTGCTCCGGGGGAACCTTGGTATCTTGAATTTCAACTCTTCACAATGGTCGTTAGCTACAGCCCAATTCAACATCGAAGCGAAGTGATTCAGATGTTTGTTTACGGTAATTGGCTTCAGTCCCTTATCCTGCAGGTAATTCTTGAACTCAGTGAATCCCTGAACCGATAACTGGTTGGGCCGGAGGTTGCCAAAGAACGGGACCAGATACAAATCAATGCTATAACGGGCATCTTTGACGGTGCTGGCTGCAGCCTCGGTCCTGTGCCATGCCGTGAATGGAACGATCAGATCCTTGATTGCTGGTGTAATCGGGTCAACATCAGGCACAGCACTCCGGCGAATAGATTTTTCAAACAGAGCAGCCTCCTCGAAAGAACCCTTGAACGGCAAAC
>JAQYVS010000096.1 GCA_030145365.1 Desulfofustis sp.
CAGCAGAAGAGCAGGAATTGCAGGAGCAGATCAGGTCAGGCAGTGCATCTGCTGATCAAATAAAAGAACATGAAAAAATCTCTGAATCCCGAATAGAAAACCTTTTCAACGAGGGACCGGAAGCTTTTTTCACAATCAGCAAGATGGCTTTAACCCTGCCTCCAAAAGCCGTTATCGGCCAATCATCACCTTGTGAAAGGTGCGGTGAAATGGTAATGAAAAGCAAACTGCAACCTGCTGCTGACAAGATGAGATGCAAAGCCTGTTGTAATTGAGCTACACTGATAGCAGCGCTGGACGTTTGGAATAAAAATATCAGTATAATGTTCGCTCTGCCTGCAAAATCAAGAAACCGACCTCTACTTCCTCGTCCTGCAGCGATCAGACAAGAAACAGTGATCCAAACTCTTTTGCGACCGGCGTCTATAAGGCTTGATCAGTTGCAACTCTTTTGGTTTTATGCTCCCTCATTGGGGTATTTCACACCCGATCCCTTTCTATGCAATAATGGCTGATCGAACAAACCGGCTTGACGAGAGAGGACCAATTGATTTATGGTTGTCGGTGATTACCGTTTATCTGATGAACGGGGGATAACAAAGGATAGTCTACTAAATATCCATAAACTATGGCGATCGTAGCGAATCCTAGGTGAAATTATGGAAAATCGTAAACATCCTCGAATGGAAGCCTCAAATATAGAAGCCGATATCTCTGACGGCAAAGGCTTTTTCACCGGAGTTGTCCAGAACATCTCCCGTTTCGGTCTGGCAATAACGGATATTCCTAAACGGCTTGATAAGACAGCTGATATCTATTCAGTCATTCTCGATGGCCCGGGAACCCATTTCAAACTACTCGTCCGGCCCATATGGGAAGGTTATGACGAAACCACTAAGACCATTGGGGCCCAGATTGAAAACAGCCCCTGGACATGGACTGAGTTCGTTATGCGCCAGGAGTCTGAGATCAGCGATTTTTCTTCACAAGACATTCAATAGAGACAGCAGAGCACCGGGTTCTCAATAGCTGATCAACGTTTCAATCGATCTGCATCAAGATTTTCTCACAACCTTCCGAACATATAGCGGAGATAGGAAGCACAAATTCCTTCCTGGGCAACCATACATGGCCCGACCGGATGCCTTGAAGTACAGGAAATCCCAAAGGATGGACATTCGTTGGGGGTGGATCGGCCAGAGAGAATATCGGCACACTGGCACTGAATTTCCTCTTCACCTTTCTTGAACCGAACATTGAACCGTTTCACCGCATCGTAAAGCGACAGTTCGTCTCTGATAACAAACCCGCTGCCCTCAATACTGCCCAATCCCCGCCAGTCGGTTTCGACAGCAAAGAACACTTCCGACAACATTTTTTGACTGCGAATTGCTTCCTTGCTCGGGGTTTCTTTTCCATACGGATTCTGATTCCCCGGCTTGCCTGACTTGATCTGCTTGACAATCGAGATCAGCCCTTCCATAATTTCAGTTATACCGAAGCCGGCCACCGCACAGGAAAGATGATGTTGCCTGGCTAGATTGGCGTACGCCTCGGTATCGGTAATCGCTTCAATATGGGCAGAACAGAGCAGGCCCCGAATATTGAGTTCCGGGGCACTCAGCAGGCTGTCCAGAGACGGGGGAAGCAGTCGAATTGAGGGAATTACACAAAAATTGTCAATACCTTCCGATGCTGCCTCGAGTATGGTCTCAGCCACATCGGGGGCGGCCCCTTCGAATCCAACAGCGGTGAAAACTACGATTTTATCTGGAAATTTACGCGCCAGATCAAGGGCTTCCATTGGAGCATCGACAACCTCAACTTGTGCACCTTTTGCTTTAATCGATTGCAGCGAATCGCGGCTGCCGTGGACCCGAAGCAGATCATCACATGTAGCGGTGATAACATCGGGTTGTTGGCTGATTTTTATAAAGGCATCGATATGTCCGGCCGGCATAACACAGATGGAACAGCCAGGCCCGGAGACAACTTCGAGATTGTCAGGTAAAATATCATTGATATTATATTTGAGCAGGGTACGGGTCTGGGTGCCGCAAATCACCATAACCCGGATCGGACGATCGACGAGTGAGTGCAGTTCCTCAACCAGGGCGGTGGAAACTTCTTTAGTGTATTCAGCGTTTGCCATATGTCGGGTCTCATGGCCTGCCGCTACTGTCAGATATCTGCGACAGGCTGGAACAACATACCAGAAAACTGAGATTCAGGCCTGTTCAGCCTCTTTTCTCATTTCAACATAATACTCAGATTCACTGATCTTTTCTGACTCCAGCCGTTCGATATCTGCCCTTGTCAGATGATACATCCCGCAGGCGGGACAACTGCCGTCAAAATCTTCGCCAACGGCACGAGCTTTGAGCTCATCTATAGTCATATGATCCACATGACCACAGGCACCACTGGGATTTTCCGCCCGCACCTGAGCCCTGCCGGTTTTTTTTACACTTCCAGTCATATGATTTCTCCGTTCACCATCATGAAATAGATCCTGTTAACCCAAGAAATTATCTGCGTTCATGACAGCCAATGTGTTTGATACTCAAAAAAGATACCCGCGTCAAGTACACCCTGACGACATCGACCCAATCGATGCGGTCATAGTAAGAATAAACGCTGAACCACTCTAATTCTTTATGGTTTTGACCAGCACTCCTTTGGAATCAACAATGTCCAAAGCCAAGGGGATACCGCCATCCAGGCGGTGAGTAGCGCAGGACATTCACGGGTCATAGGCCCTGACGGCCATTTCCACCTTGTTTAAAATTCCCTGGTCGTAATTACCATCTTTAATCAATGAGGTTGCCGCCTGTTTCACACTCATATTCATTGGCCCGATATTGTGAGTAGTGCCGACGATCAGGTTTGCCGATTCGATGCAGCCCTCAGCATCCGTTGTATACTCATGAATCAGTGTACCTCTGGGAGCCTCGACGATACCTACTCCGCGGCCTGCTTTGGGTTCGACCTTGGCCCGGACCTTGGTATCGGTGATACCATCCCAATTCAGCAGTTCAATGGTACGTTCACAGGCATAAATGAGTTCTATCAAGCGGGCATAATGATAGAGCAATGTCGCCTGGGCGGGTCGCCCGAATGAAGCTCTAAATTCTTCCAGGGCCGCCTGAGCCTTTGGAGTGGACATCTGGTCACAGACGTTGAGTCGGGCCAGGGTATTGGCTCGATAGATTCCTTTCGGCGCTTCAAGATCAAGTGAAAAGCCTTCGTTCCAGGATTTGGCGTAGGGCATCTTGCCGTACCCCCAAGGTTCGACATGTTCTCCAAGATAATCGAGATAGTCGTCCCCTTCAAAATCCACATAGGAGCCGTCTGCCTTCATCAGCCGCTGTTTGCCATCATAGATCCTGAACGAACCGTCTTGCCGATCAACCGTACCCAGAAATCCTGTGTTTATCACGCCCAGTTCGGTGATCACATCTAGATACTTGCTGAATACGTTGTCTATCGCAAAATCAAGGGCATACAGGGAAAAATCTAATAATGTCTGCGTGTCTTTGAGCAGCTCCTGGCGCTCTGCTTCCAACATTGGCTTTGAAAATCCACCGACAACTGCCGCCACCGGGTGAATGGCTTTTCCGGCAAACCGGTCAAGCATCATCTGGCCGAGTTGACGCATCTTGACAACCTTAGTGGCCAACTCAGGAGCTGCCTTAGCCAGGCCGATAACATTTCTTACCGAATAATCGGAATCGGGGCCCAGAACAAAATCGGGTGCCGCCAAAAAGAAGAAGTGCAGGATCTTATCGTTGATGTGGGCCACAACCTGCAGCAGTTCACGAAGCTTATGCCCGGTCGGCGTCGTGGTGACGCCAAAACAACCATCTACTGCCTTATTTGATGCGGTATGGTGCATCCAGGGGCAGATTCCGCAGATGCGGTTGACAATACGTGGTACTTCTTCTGCCGGCCGCCCCTCTATAAATTTTTCAAAACCGCGCAGGGACATCAGGCTCATATAGGCATCTTCAACATTGCCATCATCGTTGAGATGTATCGATATTCGGGCATGGCCCTCAATGCGGGTGACCGGTTGTATTTGCAATACCTTGCCCATCTTATACGTCCTCCTTCATCGCTGCCTTTTTCTTCGGCCGCAAATTACCATGAGCCCCGCTGAACCGCAGAAGAGAGCGGCGGTCAACAACGGATTTAAAATCTATTCCGTTGCTGGCCAAGGCATTCATCATATCAAGCATCTGGTTTCCCTTCGGCAGTACCGATCCAAAACAGCCGCGGCAGGGCACCCGGGCTTCAATACAGCTCGGAGCTCCCCGTTTTGCACAGCCGGCTGCAGTCACAGGCCCCATGCACATGAATCCCTGCTCCAGCAAACAGCGCATTTCACTGATCGGCTTGTTTGGATCAAATTCGACGTTTTCCACATAACGTTTGACTGTATTAACACTGCCCTTGCCTTCCCGCTTGGTCGGACAGGAATCACAGACACTTTTGGTCGGCAGTTCCGGATCGCGGTTTTCCAGCAGTGCGGTGATCACCTCCGCTATATGAGCAGGGTTCGGGGGACAGCCGGGAAGCATCAGATCTATTTTGACCCGTTCATCCAGCGCATAGGTCCGATCAAGCAGTTTCGGAACCCCTTGATCCGGCAAGGAGGAGCCCTCATCGGTGGATGGGCTTTGATAAATTTCAGCAAAACTCTGTGCCGAATTCTGGCCGTTCATCAAAGCGGGTATTCCACCCTGGGTTGCACACGATCCCAGAGCAATCAGAATTTTACATTTTTTGCGCATCTCTTCCAGAACTTCGATATGCTCTTCATTGGAAACACCACCGGTAACGATGCCGATCACCGCTTCGGGAATCTCAAGATGGTCTCCTTCGTCTCCGCACTGGCCGTAATATTTATGATCCATGATTACCGGAGCATGGACAATATCGAGATGTTCCGTCAACAGGGCTACCAGATCTTCACCGATGTTCAATATTGCAATTTCGCAACCTGAACATGAGCTCAGCCATTCTAAAGCAGTTCTTACTCCCATGATTTTCTCCTTATACCGCCTGAGCACTGTCATGGACAGGCCCCAGCCTTTTCACCCGTTGAGTCATTTCGGTCACTGCATTGACAAACTTATCGGGTTCGGCAGAAGACACCCAGGCTATCGAGAATCGCTCACGCTCATAGCCATAATCTTCCAACAGCTCGACGATCATATCGGAGCGGGACAGTGCTTTGTAATTACCATCCAGGTAATGACATTCACCGAGGTGTCAGCCAAGGACCATAACGCCGTCTGCCCCCTGGTCCAATGCCTTGGTAACAAACTCTGGATGGACCATCCCTGAACACATGACCCGGATAATTCTGACGTTTGGCGGGTATTGCATTCTGCCCGTACCTGCCAGATCTGCCGCCGCATACGAGCACCAGTTGCAGCAAAAGGCTATGATTTTAGGTTCAAAACTCATTATTCAACTCCTTTTAAAATTGGGATTAACCGGGAATCAAACGGCAAGCGCCGCCTCGATCTGAGAAGTGATCTGATCCATGGTAAAACCCTGAACAGCCACACCGCGTTTCGGACACGTTCCCTGACAGAGTCCGCACCCCTTACACTGTGCCTTATTAACGCTGATATATTTAGAGACAGCTCCGTCCTCGCCTGGTTTCTCCTCGACCAGGGTAATGGCATGGTATGGGCAGACATCGAGGCACAGGGCGCACCCATCGCAATAATCTAGATTGGGCTCCGCCTTGATTGCATCCAGGCTCACCTCCGAGCGGGACAATAAGGTTGCCGCCCTGGCTGATGCTGCCAGCGCCTGGGCCACCGATTCCTCGACCGGTTTCGGATAATGGGCCAACCCGGCAACAAACATGCCTTCGGTGGTAAAATCGACGGGCCGCAGCTTTGCATGGGCTTCCTGGAAAAATCCATCCCCGTCAAGGGACACTTTATAGAGCTTGTTAAGCTTTTCAGCATCGGGATTGGCAACGATGGCAGTGGCCAGAACAACCATATCGGCCTGAATCTGCAAGGGACGATGCAGCACATGATCCCAGACTCCCACCGTAACCTGCTTGTGCCTGCTTTCAACTATGGGTTTCCCATGGAGTTCGTAATTAATGAATATAACTCCTAATTCCCGTGCCTTTTTAAACAGCGCCTCCCGTTGACCGTAGGTCCGCATATCCCGGTAAAGGATAGAGACCATCCGGTTTGGATCTTCCTGTTTGAGTTCGATGGCACTCTGCACGGAATGGGTGCAGCAGACCTTTGAACAATACATCCGGTCTTTTTCCCTGGAACCAACGCATTGGATAAAAACTATGGATTTTGTCTTGATGGCATGCTGTTCTCTGAGCTTGAAAAGCCGGTCAAATTCCAGCGCAGTAACCACATTCGGTATCCCGGCCGTAGCCGTACTCTCGGGGCCGTAACGCATGGCCTCCGATAGCTACAACCCCGACACCATGTTCTATGGCTTTGGTCAGACCGCCTTTTGTGGCACAATCGTCGTTTTAAAATTACCAACGAACCCTTCCGCCTCTATAACTTCAAAACCTGTGTGCACAATAATGTTCTGATTCTCGGCAACCTGATCGATCAGTTTACGCGTCCGATCATTAATCGCCTCTCCCGACCAGGTATGGCGCAGATAGAGAGCATTACCGCCCCAGGCTTCGGCCTTTTCCACCAGATGTACTTCAAAACCCAGATTGGCCATATTCTGGGCTGCAGTCATTCCAGCGACTCCCCCACCGATTACCAGCCCCTTCTGATTAATCGGTACCGATATTGGCTGAAGGGAAATCTGATGATTGACTTTGGCTACAGCCATGCGTACCAGATCTTTGGCCTTGATCGTAGCAGTAGCGGGATCTGCTGCATGTACCCAGGAATTCTGATTTCTTATATTGGCCATCTCAACCAGGTATTCATTCAGCCCGGCTGATTTTAGGGTTTCTCGAAACAGCGGCTCGTGGGTTCGGGGGGTGCAGGCAGCGACCACAACCCGGTTCAGCCCTTTTTCCTTAATGGTTTCAATCATCTGCTCCTGGGTGTCTTGGGAGCAGCTGAAAAGATTGCGCTCCACATGAACAACACCTGGAAGGTTCTCAGTATAGTCGGCGACGGCCTCAACATCGACAATACCGGCAATATTTGAACCGCAATGGCAGACAAAAATGCCAACTCGTGGCTCTTCAGCTGCAACATCTCGTTCTTCCGGAAAACTCTTTTCCTGGGTCAGCTCCCCACGGGCCGGAGCCAGGCTGTCAGCAACTGCAGCCGCTGCGGCAGATCCCTCGAGAACCGACTGGGGAATGTCTTTGGGCCCGGCGAAAACACCGCAGGTAAAGATCCCCTGTTTCGATGTGGATACCGGCGTAAAATCGGAAGTGGCCGCAAAATTATCATTGGTCAGCTTGATGCCCGCCAGTTCACTGAGTTTTTTAACATGCTCGGGAATTTGTAGACCGACCGAGAGTACCACCATATCGAAATATTCTTCAACCTGGCGTCCCTCTTCATTGATATAGTGCAGTCGCAGGTCGCCGCTGTCGCCTTCCGGTTCAACCCCATGTACCCGGCAGCGGACAAAACGCACACCGGAGTCATCTTTTGCCCGCTGATAATAGCGATCAAAATCTTTGCCGTGGGTACGCATATCCATCATAAAAATCGAGGTACGCAAACCCGGCACATGATCCTTGGCCATAACCGCTTCTTTTATTGCGTACATGCAGCACACTGACGAGCAATAACCGTTACCGCATTTATTTTCATCGCGGGAACCGACGCATTGCAGAAAGGCTACCTTGGTAATCTCTTTACCGTCGGAAGGCCGAATCAGATGTCCTCCTGTTGGTCCGGAAGCAGACAAAAACCGTTCAAACTGCATAGAGGTAACAACGTTGGGATATCGTCCGAATCCCCAAACACCGGCCCCCGTCGGATCGAAAGCCTCAAAACCGGGAGCCAGAATGATCGCTCCAACATTGACGTTGAGCATCTTTTCGGTGTCGTCAAAATTGATCGCACCTGCCGGGCATACCTTTTCACAGAATCCGCAGGCTCCAGCCTTTTTAAAACGGATGCAATTGTCAGCATCTATCTGATACTTGAGCGGCACTGCCTGGGCATACTTTACATAGATCGCCTTTCTCTTACCGGTGGCAGCATCGTATTCGCTATCGACCTTTTTCGGACATTTTGAACTACATTCACCGCAGGCAATGCATTTATCCATATCCACATAGCGTGGATATTCCTTAATCGTAACCTGAAAATCTCCGGCATCTCCTGAGATGTCTGCAACCTCGCTCAGGGTCATCAACTTTATATTTAAGTGCCGACCGCACTCAACCAGTTTTGGCGCGATAATTCACATCGAGCAGTCATTGGTCGGAAACGTCTTGTCCAGTTGAGCCATTGCACCGCCAATGGCCCCAGTTTTTTCGACTAAGTAGACATAGTAGCCGGAATCGGCCAGATCAAGCGCAGCCTGCATACCGGTGATTCCACCACCAACAATCATCACCGATCCGATTTTTTTCGTGTCCAGCATGATGGGTGTCTCCTTTCTCTCTATTGTTTAGCAATCCTTCGGATTAACCGGAGGATCATCTTTATATCCCTGATTTTTGCCAGACTCTTATTCGTCTGCGGCAACAGCCACTGCTTCTTCCTGATCCTGCCCCGGCAATACCAGGCAATCGGCAACCAGTTCCCACAAATATTTGACCTCAATACCGAGATCATATTCCTGATTCAGTGATTTCATCATCTGATCTCTACAATTGTGACATGGTGCAATCACCAATTCCGCACCGGTTTCCTGGATCTGGCGGGCTTTGATACGACCGTAAAACACACGCTCTGGAGCAAAGGGCATTGCCCAGGCCCCGCCGCCGGCTCCACAGCAATAGTTGCTTTCGCCCCTGGGCTCCATATCTTTAAACTCGGGGCAGCATTGCTGGGTGATTTCTCTGCCCTCTTCATAGTATGCGACGCCGAAGGCCTTCATCGACTTGCGCCCGTAGTTGCAGGGATCATGATAGGTGGTTCGCATTGCATGCCTGCTGGGATCGAGCTTAATTCTGCCTTCATTGATATATTCCATCAACAGATCGAAGACCGACATGATTTTGAATTCGTTCAATGCTTCGGGAAACCATTTATTCAACCCGGACCGGGTTGCGAAATAGGCGTGGCCTCATTCGGGCAGGAGAAGCACCTCACATTTTAACCGTCGCATGTTATCGACAATTCGGCCTACCAAGGTTTTCATCGCCTCATCATCTCCGGAAAACAACCCCCAGTTGCCCCCTTCCCAGTTTTCAGAAGGAATGGTCCACGATTCTTTAGCGGCATGAAAGATTCGCCACCAGTACTTCATGTCGTCAGGTTCGGCAAATGGCTCTTTGGAATTCACGGTAACCAGTACCCGGGAACCAACGACGTCGACCGGTGTTTTGAATCCGGCCAAGCCCTCTTCTTCAAGCTCTTCACCGAGCTCTTCGCAGAGATACACAAAATCATCTTTAGGAATACCCAGATTGTTTCCACGCTCAAGGCAGGTCACCACACCTTTATGAATCGGGCCAGGTACCAGATCTCTATCCCGCATGCCGCGCAGTCTTCTCATCAGAGCCATAATTTCGACTCCGGCCGGACAGGCATTCTCACATTTTGCGCACATCGTACATTTCCAGGGCCAGTTACTCTCACTCAACTCGTCTTCCAGACCCAGAACGGCCATTCTTATTATCTTCCTCGGGTCGAGCCCATCTACACCAGCGATCGGGCAGGCACTGGCACATGTACCGCAAGTCAGACAGGTGTCGGCCCAGTTGCTTTCCGAATAGATCGTTTTTTCGGTCAAGCCGATTTCCATCGCATCCGGTTGATCCTTGGCTGTTTCGTATTTCACCATCTTTTCCGGATCAACATAGCTTGACGGCTTGATGTGCGGCTGACGTCCGAATTTTTCACAAAGAACCTGGTAATCCTCAAACCGCATCAGGTATTTTCTGCCTGGACCTTCCTTGGCTGCAAGTGTGCCGGAATTGATCCAGTTTCTTATGGTGTTTCGGTGTACACCAAACTCTTCAGCCATCTCGCTGACTCTGAACTCATACATCATTAATGGTCACCTCGTTTTGCTCATTTGAAAGAAGATGTAAGATTTTTTCGCATGCTTGAGAAACGGCGCTTTTCATGGAAGGCGTTAATCCCGGTTCAATTTCAGACGGAATATATTCGACCTGTGCGGCAAGAATGGTTACCCGGATGCCGGTATGTTGTTCTAGTTCCTGCAGAAGGTTGACAGTAGGAAATTGATGCAAGGAGAAATCGTGGATCTTTTTGGCAGGAATGGAAGACGATTCAATATAAAAGAGTTCGCCGGACTTGCGATTCTCAAAATCAACGGCGTCAAGAATGATGATGTGATGAGGCCTTCCCTCTTCACTCAGCAGATAATCGAACAGGTATTCCCGTATGCCGGTCATTGCGTCGACGGCTTCGACCGAATCGGGTAGATCGTGATGTGCGTGGAGCTCTTCAATGACAGCCGGGCCAAACCCGTCGTCACCCATCAGCAGATTACCACAGCCAAAAATAACGATTGAACTCATAACTGGTCAAATTGTGCAAAAGTTGCCAATAAAAATTTAATCGGCACAACCTAGCATCACAAACCGGTGAGTTTAAGTAATATTTATTACAATTTTAACAATTTCTGATACATGCCCTGCAGATACAAGAAATCATTATGCAAAAAATGCAACATCCTACTTTGTGATGTTTTGTCTTTAATTATAGATATTTGGCGGCCAAGCCTGTTGGGGTGTTATATAAGCTTGTAGTTGAGCGGTGATAGATGGTTCAGTTAATAGCCATCCGGGTTCTTCAACTGCCAGTTCCAGCTGTCCCTGCACATATCAAAGAGACCGAACTCAGCTTTCCATCCTAGTTCTTTTTCTGCCTTGGTCGGATCGGCATAACAACTGGCAATGTCTCCTGGTCGGCGCGGGGCGATTCGATACGATACTTGTTTTCCGCTGGCCTCT
>JAQYVS010000174.1 GCA_030145365.1 Desulfofustis sp.
CTGCCGGCATCAAATACCAGGATCGGCTTGACCTTGGTCTGATCTACAGCGATGCTCCCGCTGTGACAGCAGGTATGTTTGCCACAAGCCTGGGTAAGACGGCCTTTTTTGGTGAGGATGCCAATTGGGGAAGAATTATAGCTGCTGCTGGCCGGGCAGGTGTGCGTTTTAATTCGGATAAAATTGATATTGCCTTCGGTGACGTTGTCATTGTCCGTAACGGCAGAGGCCTGGGGACAGAGGCGAAGGAAGCCGCTACCAGGGTTCTCAAGGAGAGAAAATTTGCGGTTTGCACCGACCTGAAGGACGGTGCCGGTTGTGAGGAAATTCATACCTGT
The DNA here is from genome assembly GCA_030145365.1 of Desulfofustis sp. Classification (GTDB taxonomy): domain Bacteria; phylum Desulfobacterota; class Desulfobulbia; order Desulfobulbales; family Desulfocapsaceae; genus JABDQA01. Next base: position 339 of record JAQYVS010000174.1, read on the forward strand.
GATTTCTCGGTTGACTATGTCAAAATAAACGCCGATTACAGGTCCTGATATGATATCCATACGTAGGGAAAATTACCTGATTGGTGATTCCACTATTTTTAATAAGGTCCTTAAAAAACTTAAAAAGAACCATCACCTCCATGAGATGAGTGTCGAATGTGGTGAGGAACTGTATTACGATACCTTTGACTGGCGGCTCTATCGTAAGAAACTACTGTTCACCGTCTCCAATAACATGCTGCATTTAAGAAAATTCAGCGGAACACCCTTACATTCGTCAGCTGGCAGGAGGAGAAACAAATTGTTCAGTTGGGATATAGACGATCCTCAGATGTCACTGCTCCTGGGAAAATATATCGCTATGAGGGCTCTTTGCCCAACATTTGCATTACGATATAACAATCGCTATTTCAAAATACTGAACCGGGATAGAAAGACGGTCGCCTGGGTTAGCGTCAAAAGTAATACAGCTCGGTATGGCAAGGTTGAACAGGAACTTCCTGAGTGTTTAGGTGTTACTTCCGTCCGGGGATACGAAAAAGCCTATGAAAAACTTCTGAAGTCCCTGACAGAACATAATCTGCAGACAATGGTCCATGGCACAGAGTTGATTGATCAGGCCGTTGCCATTTTCCATAGAAAACCACTCGACTACGGCGCAAAATTTCATGTCAAGCTCGATCACACTGTACAGATCGGAACTGCTGTTTCAAAAATCTTCCTTGACCTGGTTGGCTCTATGGAGATCAATGGTCCTGGGGTATCCGACGATATTGACAGCGAATTTCTTCATGATTTCCGTATTGCAGTGCGCAGAACCAGGTCCCTGATGTCGCTCTTGAGAAAGGTTATGCCCGAGGACCAGCTCAGGTTCTACGAAACAGAGTTTAAATGGCTTGGGAGTTTCACCGGACCCCTCAGGGATATCGACGTCTATCTATTGAAAAAAGAAACGTACCGGAATCTCCTTCCGCAGTCATTGCGAGGTGGCCTGACTCTATTTTTTGAACAGCTTGCAGCGCAGCGAACCGATGAGTTGACCTCATTAAGAAAGAACCTTCGTTCAGATCGCTATAGAAATCTTCTCGAAAACTGGCGGATTTTCCTTACCGATCCTCAATCTGAACTTTTTAGAGGAGTCAGGAAAAAATCATGTCTGACCCTTGTAAATAAAATTGTCAGTAAGCGGTTTCATCGGTTTATCACCGATGGTGATCGGATCAATGATCAAACAGATGATGAGCAGCTTCACAAGTTACGGATAAAAGGTAAAAAATTCAGATATCTTCTTGAGTTTTTCAGGTCTTTTTATGCAGATAAGGAAATTAAGCTGTTTTTAAAACATATGAAGAAAGTACAGGATAATCTTGGTGATTTTAATGACCTGTCAGTGCAGATAGCAATGCTTAACGAAAACTTAAGGCAGCTCAAAGGTCGAAATAAGCAGACAATTCAGCTGGCAGCTGCACTCGGTAGTCTGATTACCATGCTAAAACATGAGCACGGACTGATTAAAGGGCAGTTTAGCAAGACATATGAGGCGTTTAGCACTGAAGAAAATAAGAGCCTGATGAAAAAACTGACGACTATTCATCCCTAAAGCGCATCAGCAAAGAGAAAAAAATGAAAATTTTAGCCGTATACAGCAGCAAGGGGGGAGTTGGAAAAACCGCAACATCAGTCAATCTTGCCTACACTGCAGTGCAGACAGGTCAACGCGTGCTGCTGTGTGATATGGATTCCCAGGGTGCTGCTTCATACTATTATCGGATAAAGCCAAAAAAGAAATTTAATCGCTCGCGATTACTGAGTGGATCCTACTACCAGTTCATACGAGGTACTGATTATCCCGGCCTCGATCTGCTGCCCGCCCATTTTTCGTTCAGGAATCTTGATATCGCTCTGAAAAACGGAGAAAACAAAAAAAACCGAAAAATTCTCTACGGACTGTTGAAACCGCTTGAATCTGAATATGATATCATCATCCTTGATTGCCCTCCCAATCTTACCCTGCTTTCTGAGAATATTATTACAGCAGCTGATTGTGTTCTTACACCAGTGGTCCCCACAACGCTGTCTGTCCTGGCTCTGAGCCAGCTGTTAAAGCTCTTTAAAAAAATGGATTGTGGAAAAAGAAAAATACTTGCCTTTTTTTCCATGGTTGAAGGTCGAAAAACCATGCATCGCGGAGTTATGCAGAAATACGGTAAACACCCTATATTTGTAAAGAACTATATACCATACAATGCCGAAATAGAGAAAATGGGATTATATCGAAAACCGGTCGGGGCAAGGGGCAGCAGTCTTTCTGTCGGCAACAGTGCCTACCGAAAACTCTGGTCGGAGATACAGCAGAGGAGACTGGCTTGATGAAGCATCTCTACCTGATCCGCCATGCCAAATCCAGTTGGTCTGATTCCCGGCTATCCGACTTTGACAGGCCACTCAACAAGCGAGGAAAGAACGATGCACCCTTTATGGGACAACGTCTTGCTTCAGCATCAATTGAATTCGATCTTTTAGTATCGAGCAGTGCCAAGCGTGCACGCATGACAGCCAGGCTTATTGCAAAGAAAATTAGCTATAAAAGAAAAGATATAGTCTATCACAACGAAATATACACTTCAGATCTCTCGGTGCTGCTCTCTGTTCTAAGACGAACAAAACCGCAGGTCAGCACGCTGGCGCTCGTTGGCCATAATCATGTTATCACCGAGTGTGCAGAATGGTTGACCGGCAATCGTATTGTAAATATACCGACAAGCGGTATTGTGGCGGTCAGCTTTGATATTAAAGGATGGGAAGAGATCGACCGTGAGGGCGGGAAGCTGCTATTTTTTGATTATCCTAAACTTCACCATGAACGGAGCAGCGGCGGATGAACTCCGCACCTTCCGCTCCTGGTGATTCTCAGTCTTTTAAAACGGTACTTCCAGGGCTCTTTTATCTGGCTATAATTTTTCTGACCAATTTTTAACTCATGAGCACGAAAATCAGAGCCAAATTCATTGAACATATGGAGTACTCTGGTCTCGCAAAACAGACACAACGGAGCTACATCACAGGAGTTAAAGGGCTGGACAATCACCACAAACAATATATACCACGATAATCCTTTTGTGAATTCACCATCGCGCGGTCAGGCTATATGTCCTTTTCCTCTGTTTGAAAAAGGTGTTACAGGACTCGAAAGTTAGTTTTAACATCAAATATGGTATAAATTCCTGATTTACCTGAGTGCTTCCAGTTTAAAAAAAATCAAGGGATGAGAAATTTAGATGAAAAATCGAAAGGGAAAACTATCGCAGATGAAGGTAGCTGCAATACTTCTCATCTCATTAGTCTCATCTACTGTTATGGTGTCAGCAGCTACCGAACAGCCAGCACAACCT
>JAQYVS010000201.1 GCA_030145365.1 Desulfofustis sp.
CCCGTGTCACTGATGATCTCCATCAGTAATTGAGCTTCCCGATAAGTCAGCCCTCCTGGAACCGGGGTTCCGACTCCGGGTGCCTCATTGGGGTCGATGCTGTCCATATCAAGACTTACATGAATATTGGCGCAGTTCTTGAGTTTCTCCAACCCTTGAGCGATAACATTACTCATGCCCTGTTCATCAATATCGCGCATGGTAAAAATGGTGCAGCCCGATCTGCGCAAACTCTTTTTTTCGTCGGGATCAAGTTCCCGCGGCCCGATGAGCACCACCTTTTCCGGATTTATCTTGGCTCCTTTTCTCCCCACATCGACAAGTTCCCTGGGACCTTTACCCAGCAGAATAGCCAGAGCCATTCCATGGATGTTTCCGGTCGCTGAAGTCTCCGGGGTATTGAAATCGCCATGGGCATCAATCCAGATCAACCCGCAGTCCGATTCGTGGCTGATCCCGCCAATGCTGCCGATCGATGCCGAGTGGTCGCCGCCAAGAAAGATCGGAATGGTCTTGTCCTCAATGGCACGTCTGGCAAGTTTGTAAGTTTCGTTGCTGGCCACACGGATCAGCGGTAGCCGACCGGCAAAGCCGCAGTCTGTCAGCGTGTAGTGGCCAGGAACATCTATATTACCAATATCCTGGGTCTGATAGCCAAGGTTTCTCAATGAGGTGCTGAGACCGGCGTAACGAATGGCTACCGGGCCCATATCGACTCCACGATGCTGCTGTCCGAGATCGATTGGAATCCCTATAATTCTGACAATTTTTGTCTTGAGCGCCATGGTTATTTCTTGAGATTGTTCCACAAATTAACGATAAAATCCTGGGCGTTTGTTAAAATGGCCTGGGCTTGGGCGGATCCACGATTGGCCAGTTTATCGGCACTGAATTCGGACATGTCGACAATAAAGAAAAAGACCGGCCGAATCTCTCCGTTTTTCTGCACTTTATAACTTGGCGTCATATTGCCAAAGGCGATTGAATGGAGTTGGGTCGCCATGGCAATCACCGTTGTTGCCTGTCGGGCATGAGATCTCATCTCATTTTGGGCCTTGTAGGCATTTCCGATAACTCCAGGCAACGGCCCGTCATCTCGAATTGAACCCGCAAGGACATAAGGAATCCCTTTCTTTTCACAGGCATAGATGATGCCATCTTGTACAGCTTCCTGTTTGATAAAGTCTCCAATTGATCCGGTTTCACGAACCGCGTTGATAACATCTAAGTGATTGTAATGTCCCAAGGGGACCAGCTGCTGATTGTAAATGTCCTGGCCCAGTCCTGTTCCGAACCTGGAAGCCTCGAGGTCATGGGTTGCCAGCGCGTTGCCTGCCATAAGAGCGTGGCAGTAACCCGATTCTATCAGTCCCTGCATCGATTGCCGACTGTCCTTATCAAAGGAAACGGCCGGCCCAAGCACCCAGACAATGTGGCCATGATCCCGATCGTGCCTGAGAATACGATAGAGATCGTCATAAGAGCGCGAAAACGGAGTCTCCCTGGTACCTCGTGATCTGAAGGTGAATTTGTCCCCGGATTCCTCGGTTTGAACGAAACCGTCGGGATGTACAAAAATTCCCTGTTCACCGTTTTCAGTTCTACCGATTACGACAAGGTCACCTTGCTTCAGATTTCTCGGTTCGACCACACTGAGATTTTTTCCTGTAACGACCAATACTGCATCCATTCGACTTTCCGGGGCAAGTATCCAGCCGTGATCTTCCAGTTTGACGTACTCAGGGAAGTTTGAGGTTGCATGGTAAAGTTCCGGGGCAATGCCGTCAGCCGGAGCCAACTTGAGAATTGCACAGGGACTGTCTAGCAGCGGGGGAGCGTCGAAATTGGGCGGGCTGTAGGGCATGATCGGATCCATTTTCACCTCCGTCAGAGATAATATGTTTACCAAATAATAGGTTATCCAACGCAAATTTCAATGATTCAAGTTTTTTATGTTTAAAAATTATCAACGTGATACCTTTGTTTAACCGATTAATTTTGCATAAAAATTTTAGTGAAACCAGCACAGATTAGAAAAGCAGAGAGAAATGAAGCTCAAATTTTGACTGAGCTATCGTTTGCTTCCAAACGCCACTGGAATTATCCAGAGAAATATTTCAAAATCTGGCAGTCGGAACTGACCATAACAGGCGATTATTTGAGTAATCACGATGTGTTTGTCTACGAGTTTGAGGATTGCATCTTTGCTTACTATTCGTTAATAACATTGGCGGAAGATCAGGTGGTGGGAAAGGTGGTAATTCCAGCGGGGACCTGGCTGGAACATATGTTCGTCCATCCTGAAAAAATCGGCAAGAGGGTTGGGGCCCAACTCTTTAAGCATATGATAAACGTTGCTGGAAATGAGCGGATCAGGCAGATAAAGATACTGGCAGATCCACATTCCAGGTATTTTTATGAGAAAATGGGTTGTCGATATATTAAGGAATTCCCCTCATCCATTTCCGGTCGGACAACGCCGTATCTGATTTTCAGCCTGGAAGAAAATATATGGGATTGAAATTGCAGCAGATGAGTAAATCACAATGATCGATATTGTATTAATTGTTTTGCCGGTTTTTCTGATAATCGCGCTTGGTTTTTCGCTTAAGGGAACTGGCTTGCTGGATGACAGCTTTATCGTGCAGTTGAATCGGTTGGTATACTATGTCGCCCTTCCCGCTCTGTTTTTCTATAAGATTGGCACCGCTGATTTTTCAGCAAGTTTTAATCCGAAACTGATTCTTGGCATCATCATTTCCGTCACCCTTATCTGTTGTTTTACCTATCTTTATGGTGTGCTGCGTAAATACCCCCCTGCAGCACTGGGAGCTGTTTGTCAGGGTTCGTTCAGGGGAAACCTCGTCTATGTGGGCTTGGCAATAATCATAAACGCCTATGGGGAAGAGGGATTAGCCATCGGC
>JAQYVS010000231.1 GCA_030145365.1 Desulfofustis sp.
AGATGCCCCGCCGACGCTCTTACCAAGGCTGGTCATGATAAGATAAAATGCCGCAAGCATTTGTTGACATCACGGGATTATGTTAAAAAAAACTATCAGTTTGAAGGGTTTGGATGCGGGTTATGCCAGGTTGGGGTCCCCTGTGAAAGCATGATTCCGGTAAAATCGGCACGAAAAACCCTGCAGCAGAGCGAAAATGGGTTTTTATCTGTTGATCTCAGCTGATGCATGTTCTCAATGAAAAATAGGTCAGACGACTCACACGGTAAAACAGATCGTCTTTTATAATCAGCTGTTACATTGCTGTTATCAGTTGTAGCAAGAGAACAGATAAAGCAATCAATTCCCATTGACCGTAGTGCTGCAATCTCTTATAGTTTTTATATAATTTAATCCTGGTATCAACACATGAGATTTGCTTGACGCTTAATGTAAAAGCGTGTATAAATCCGCCCTGTGTTTACAAGTGATCATTCAGGAAAGAACAGTGAATAGAATTCCTGCAATGATTTCAGGATACTATGTGATTTCGGCTTGATAGCCGGGTCCTGCGCAACAAAGAATCACGAACTCCGCCAGGTCCGGGAGGAAGCAACGGTAGTGAGCCCTTTTGTGTGATGCAGGTCGCCCGGCTATCATTTTTTTTTGCCTAAACAAGAAGACACACCTTATCAGACTGGTATCCCATGTCCTACCTGGTATTTGCCCGAAAATTTCGTCCCCAGACATTTGAACAGGTTGTCGGACAGAAGCCGATAGTCAAAACGCTGCAGAACAGTCTGAAGCGCGATCGCGTTGCCCACGCTATTTTATTTTCCGGTGTACGAGGAGTCGGCAAGACAACTCTGGCCCGGTTGATGGCCAAAGCTCTGAATTGTCAGCAAGGGCCGACGGCTGTGCCCTGTAACACCTGCCTTGCCTGCACTGAAATTACCGCTGGATCCGCACTGGATCTACTTGAAATAGACGGCGCCTCAAACAGAGGGATACAGGAAGTCCGTGAACTCAAGGACAAACTCAAGTTTATGCCAACCTCGTCACGTTTCAAAATCGTGATCATTGACGAGGTCCACATGTTGACCAACGAGGCCTTTAATGCCTTGCTCAAAACTCTTGAAGAACCGCCGGCTCACGTCTATTTCATGTTCGCCACGACTGAACTCCATAAAATTCCGGTTACGATTCTGTCACGCTGCCAGCGCTACGAACTGCAGCGCGTAAATTCGGAGGATCTGGCCAGACATTTTACAAACCTGGCTGCAAGTGAAGAAATTGAGCTTGATAAAACAGCATTATCACTCATCGTCAGAGAAGCAGAAGGTTCTGTTCGTGACGGCCTGAGTCTGCTCGATCAGGTTCTCTCATACGGTCAGTCACCAATTACCGTTGATGACGTTGTTGAAGTACTCGGCCTGGTAAAACGCGATGTCATTATCGGTATTTCCGGTGCATTGCTTTCAGGAGACAAACAAAAATCGCTGGAATTGCTGGCGGAGACATTCAAATTTGGGATGGACATCAAACGTTTCATTGCAGATTTACTTGAATGTTTCAGAACTCTGATGCTCACAAAAATCGAAGGGTGCGAAAAACTTCTCGACCTGCCCGATGATGAGATTACAACCTTCCGTTCCCTCGCCGATGCCTATTCAAGCCAGACGATTCACCTGAAATTAAAACAATTAATGCAGACGGCTGAAGACCTGCGCTTCTCTTTGCAGCCGAGACTGACACTGGAAACTGCCTTTATCTCAATTATCGAATCCGGAGATGTCGTTGGTCTGACAAGCTTACTATCCAGATTGGATACAGCAATTGCCTCGCTTCCTGCGCAGCCCCCTGAAAATACTCCCCCGCCAGATCTCCCGAGAACTCCGCCTTCAGAGGATTCATCTGATTCCGTAGTCAATTCAGACAATTCAGATACAACGGAAAAGACTCTGGAGCCTGGAGAATCCGTACCTCTCGAAACACAACAGGAAACAACCGCCACCTTCAGGTTGGAACCTTTAAAACATGAAGAGAAGGCAGAAGATGATACAAAGAAACCAAAACGTGAGATCCGAAAAGACTGGCTTGATTTTATATCATTTCTGAAAGACAAGAAAGAATGGATGGCCCAGAGCCTGCAGCAGACCACCTCCGTGAAAGAAGAAAAGCAGGAGCTGCTTCTGGAGTTTGATGACTCAAATGATTGTTTCATGCTGCGTAAAAAAGAAAACAGGCAGACACTGACAGAGTATATTCTCGATTTTTTTCAACGAGATTACACCGTTCGAATCATCAGTCCGGATAATTCCAACGGTGCGGCTGCCCAAGATGCCAATGGACCC
>JAQYVS010000273.1 GCA_030145365.1 Desulfofustis sp.
CTTGAGGGCGCGAAGACCTGTGCGGCTCTCTACGGTGTAGAGATCGAAGACGAGTTCGATATTGTTATTGCCAGTTGCGGTGGTTATCCCAAGGATATCTGCCTGTACCAGGCCCAGAAAGGTCTCAATCTGGCCTCGCAGGCGGTTAAAAAAGGTGGACACATTCTCCTGCTTGCGGCATCCACGCAAGGCGTGGGAGATGATGTCTATTTTGATTATGTCTCCCAGTTCACCAGTCCGGCCGAAGTCCTGGCCGATTTTAAAGAACAGGGATTCAGGATGGGAGCTCATAAGGCGTACCTGTTTGGGCGAACGTTAAATCAGTTTGATGTGGCAGTGAGTTCAGAGTTGGACCCCGGGGTATTGCAGAAGTGTCATCTTCGTTCTGCAGATCCTTCCCGGGTTATCGGTGAATGGGTTGATGCTTTCGAGGAGAAGCCGAAGATCGGTGTTATTCCCAATGCAAACACCACCTATTTTTACCGATCAGCGCAGTAAATGAGGTTTATAGGGGACCCGCATGCGGGATCAATCTCCGGAAGATAAGAGGAACGCTTTCAGTAGGAAAGCACAATAACACGTGAACCGAGGCTGGTTAACCGGCGAAAAAGAAGGAACAGAATTTAATGTGCCGTCTTGCTCGATTCATCATTTAAACCAATGTAGGAGGCATACATGGCTATTGATTTTTTGGTACACGAGGCTGCTGACGGTGTTGGAGTCGCAGTAGTAGAGGGCCTTACATCCGGTCAGGAAATAACCGGCTGGGTGATGAAGGAAGATGAAACGATTACAATCAAACTGATCAGCGATATTCCGATCGGACACAAGGTTGCACTGCAGGACTACAACACCGGAGATACCATAATCAAATACAACACCGATATCGGTAAAGTTGTGGCACCGATTAAAAAAGGCGAACATCTTCACGTACACAACGTTAAAACAAAGAGGTGGTAAATCATGGAAAGTAAATTTTTTGGATATCGCCGTGAAAACGGCCGGGTTGGTGTTCGCAACCATGTTATCATCCTGCCGCTGGATGATCTGTCAAACGCAGCCTGTGAAGCGGTTGCAAACAACGTCAAAGGCACCATGGCAATTCCCCACGCCTATGGCCGTCTGCAGTTTGGCGAAGATCTTGATCTTCATTTCCGCACCCTGATCGGTACCGGCTGCAACCCCAACGTTGCTGCTGTGATTGTCATTGGTATTGAACCGCTATGGACCGATCGCATCGTTCAGGGCATTGCCAAGACAGGAAAACCAGTTGCCGGTTTTGCCATCGAAAAGAACGGCGACTTTAATACCATTTGTGCTGCTTCCAACAAGGCCAAAGAGTTCATGCATCAGGTCAGTGAATACCAGCGGGTCGAGTGCGATGTCAGTGAACTCTGGGTCTCCACTAAATGTGGTGAATCAGACACCACTTCAGGTATTGCAACCAACCCCACGGTTGGTAACGCCTATGATAAATTGTATGAAAAGGGCAGTACCATCCTTTTCGGCGAGACCACCGAGTTGACCGGCGGTGAGCACCTGGTGCTTGAGCGTTGTGCCAATGACGAGGTTCGCAAGGACTTCCAGTTCTATTTTGACCGCTATATGAAGGTTGTTGAAGATCACAAAACCAATGACCTGTCCGACTCACAACCTACCAAGGGCAATATAGAAGGTGGTTTGACCACCATCGAAGAGAAAGCCTTGGGCAACATTCAGAAAATCGGCACCAAGGCCCCGATTGTAGGCGCCTTGGAAAAGGCTGTTGAGCCAACCGGTCCCGGCCTCTGGTTCCAGGACTCCTCCTCTGCAGCTGCTGAACAGGTAACCCTGTGTGCGGCTTCAGGATTCGTGGTCCATTTTTTCCCGACCGGCCAGGGAAACATTATCGGCAACCCGATTTTGCCGGTCATTAAGCTTTGCTCTAACCCGCGAACCCTGCGGACCATGTCCGAGCATTTTGATGTCAATGTCTCAGGCCTGCTGCGTCGCGAAATCAATATGGACCAGGCTGGAGACATGGCTCTGGAGATGATGATTCGTACCGCCAATGGCCGCCTGACCGCTGCTGAGGTACTCGGTCATCGTGAATTCATCATGACCAAGCTTTACGAAAGTGCGTAAGTTCAAATAACGCTCCTACCGAAGATCTGCCTGGCAGGTCTTCGGTATAGATTGCTGCTTACTATCAAAATTAATGGGGAGGGAATTCATGAAAGCCAAACTGAAAGTATTAACCGCTTTGGTATTGGTATCAATTTTTTCGTTAACAGGTTCACTTGTGCTGGCGGATGACTATCCCAGCAAAAGCGTCAATTATGTCATACCTTTTGGCCCCGGTGGTGAGTCTGATATCACCGCACGTCACCAGCAGTCCTTTTTTAAGAAGTTGTTTGGACAGGATCTGGTTATTTCTTACAAACCGGGCGGCGGTGGAGCTGTGGGCTGGGCTCAATTGAACAAAATGAAAGATGACGGCTACAATATCATGGGGATTAACCTGCCCCATATCATTATTAAGCCTCAGGAAAAAGCTGTCGGTTTCACGACGGAAGATATCGCCGGTGTCTACATGTTTCATTATACCCCGGATGCGATCGTAGTGAACAAAGACAGTGAGTTTAAAACTTTGGCGGATTTGATTGATTACGCAAAGAAAAACCCGGGAAAACTGACCTTTTCAGGTTCTGGCAAAGGTACTGCCAATCATCTGGTACAGCTTCGCTTGGATAAGATGGCTGGAATGAAAACAACCTATGTGGCCTTCAAGGGAACAGGAAAAGCTGTTGCCGCACTGCTTGGCAATCAGGTAAAGGCCGAGTGGGGTTACACTTCAGTGGGAGCCAATCAGGCAGAAAAAGTGCGGATGCTGGCTGTGGCAATGGAAAAGCGACATCCGAAATTCCCCGACGTTCCGACTTTTAAAGAACTGGGTTTTGATCTCGTTTCCGGCGCCTATCGTGGAATTGCTGTTCCAAAATCGACTCCTGAAGAGATTAAGGTAAAACTGTCTGAGATGATCGCTCAAATCAACGCCGATCCTGAGTTCCGTGCAAAAATGGAAAACGACGGTATGGCTATGCTTGATGTTGATTACAAAGGCTATAATGCATTTATCGACGACATGTCGAAGGTTTACCTCGAAGCTGCACGTGAGGCCAACATCATTAAATGATTTGAGAATATGAGAAAGGCCTCAGCAAGGTTTTTTCTCTGATGGGAAAAGCCGGGATGAACAACCCGTCTAATATATAGACAGTAAGTCATTCCGGCTGAACGGCAGTAAAAAGAGCACCTTTGTTTCAGGCTAACACCTGATGTGTGCAGAATCAGTTACTTACTCGTATTTAGACTGATGGAGTACTGAACAATGCCGGGAATCGAATATCTTTTCGCAGCTCTGACACCTTTTCATATTTTACTCGCTCTCGGCGGAGTAATTGCGGGGACTGTAATAGGCTCCCTGCCGGGGCTTACTGCCACTATGGCGGTGGCCGTTCTGGTACCGATTACTTTTTCCATGGAGCCTGGTTCTGCACTGATATTGATGGGGGCAATTTATACCGGGGCCATCTATGGGGGTGCCTATTCCGCCATTTTGCTCAACACCCCGGGCACTCCGTCGGCAATAGCCACAACCTTTGACGGATTTCCTATGGCTCGTAAAGGCCAGGGGGATCTGGCCATTTCTCTGGCCTGTATCGCTTCGGTGACGGGCGGTCTGGTTGGCGCAACCTTTTTGTTGATGCTGGCTCCTCCGCTGGCCGACGTTGCTCTGGCCTTCGGGCCGGTTGAGTATTTCTGGCTGGCGATATTCGGACTGACCCTGATTTCAGCACTTTCAGAAGGAAACCTTCTTAAAGGTCTTATCGGTGCCTGTTTCGGACTGTTGCTGGCTTGTGTTGGTATTGCCGAGATCAGTGCCGATATTCGTTTCACTTTTGGAAATCAGGTATTGCTCGGCGGCATTGAAACGGTTACTGCCTTAATCGGGCTCTATTGTGTGCCGGTATTGATTGATCTTGTGGCAACACCTGACAAACATCTTGAGGTTACCCATGAACCGCGTGGTTTTCGTTTCCTTGAGGCGCTGGCACTTTCATGGAAGTCCAAATTCAGCTTGCTTCGCAGCTCCGTTATCGGGACTCTGGTGGGTATTCTTCCCGGTGCGGGAGGATCGATAGCCGGGCTGGTTGCTTACTCCGAGGCTCGGCGGACTTCAGCAAACAGAGACAACTTTGGAAAAGGTGAGCCGGAAGGAGTTATGGCAACCGAGTCCGCCAACAACGCCACAGTCGGTGGCGGATTCATTCCAACTCTGGTACTCGGAATTCCCGGTACCCCCCCTGATGCAGTGATTTTGGGAGCCTTAATGGTACAGGGCATCCGCACCGGTCCCAGTCTTTTTACAGACAAGGGGTCGATTGTCTTTACGTTTATCTATGGTTTATATCTCGCCACTTTTTTGATGCTGCCAGTCGGATTGGTGATCGGTCGCTATGCCTATAAAACAATCATCACCGTACCTAAAGCACTGCTGGTGCCGACCGTTGCCTTTATGACCATGATCGGTACTTATGCCATCCGCAACTCCATATCCGATATTATCATCATGATTATTCTCGGAATTATCGGCTGGACGCTCAATCGTTTCGGCTTCAGTCCTTCGCCGATTGTACTTGGTTTGATTCTTGGGCGTATTGCCGAGCAGGGTTTTGTTCAGGCCTGGACCATCGGTGCAGCAACCGATGAATTGTGGAAAATGTTTTTTGGACGGCCGATCAGCCTGGCCATCATAGCCTTTATCCTGCTTTCGCTCTTCTACCCAATTATTCGCACACGATTGGCGCTGTTTAAAAAGGGGGCAGGCGATGTCGAATAATCAAAATGATCCATTGGTAAAAGATACCGCGACAATCTTCATGGCCTGTCTTTTCATATTGGTGTCGGTGATTGCCCTGTGGGATACCACCCATATGCTGGATTCAGATTCGTATGTCTTTCCACGAGCCGTCGCTCTGGCGATGATCGTTTTCAGTTTAATATTAATTGTCTGGAACCTCATAAAACCGCGTATCGAAAAAAAGGAGACTATAACCGGGGCCTCAACTGTCAGGCGCGTATCACTGGTTGTTATAATGCTCCTGAGTTGTCTGGCCATGCCGTGGATTGGATTCCTGATACCCGGCATCATCACCTTTTTGTTGTTGATGTATATCGCAATGTACGACGAATGGACATTAAAGAAGAAAATATTATACCCACTGGTCGCAGTGGCAATTGTTGTTGGCTTCTATAGCCTTTTCGGAAATCTCCTGCAGGTGCCGCTGCCTATAGGAACTTTATTTGAATAATTAGAACGTAAATTTTGATGCTAAGAACTTAAATTTTGATGCTAAAACTGGATGGAGGAATGTAATGGCACATGGCTATAACGGGAAAATTCTCGTTGTTGATTTAACCACCGAAACCCACGAAGTCAGAGAACCGGAGGAGAGGTGGTACCGAACGTATTTTGGTGGAACCGGCATTGTTGCCGAGACATTGTTGACAGAAGATCTTACCAAGGTCGACCCGCTTGGTCCTGAGAATGTAATGGTCTTTGCCTGCAGTGTGGTCACGGGTGCCCCGATTTCCGGCTTCAACCGTTATTCGGTAGGAGCTCGATCACCATTAACCGGAGGTTTCGCCAGAACCGAAGCCGCCGGATTTTTTGGGCCGGAATTAAAATTTGCTGGATTTGATGCGATTCTCGTCAGGGGAGCTGCAAAAGCACCAGTCTATCTGTGGATCAACGACGGTCAGGTTGAAGTACGAGACGCCTCCGATCTCTGGGGGCTGGATAACTGGGAAACTCTGGAGCAATTGCGTGAATCGACCGGAGAAAAAAAAGTACGAGTGCTGAGCATTGGCCCTGCCGGTGAAAACCTGGTTTCCTATGCCTGCCTGCAGAATGACCTTGAGCATTTTAATGGCCGCACCGGAATGGGAGCCGTCATGGGGTCGAAAAATCTCAAAGCTATCGCTGTCCGAGGCACCGGCAAGCTTACTTTCGCAGATCCCGAGAAGGTCAAAGAGATTGCCAGCTGGCACCGGGAGCGAATAAAGGTACATCCGCCAAATGTCGGCCTAGGCAAATTTGGTACTCCTGGGCTGGTACAAGGCGTTAACGCTTCTGGCTTTCTGCCTACCCGAAACTTCAAGGAAGGCCAGTTCGAAGGTGCTGAAAAGCTGGCGGCAGACAATTACCATGATACAATTTTTCACTCTCGCGGTACCTGCTGGCATTGTACGGTGGCTTGTAAACGCAAGGTTGAGCTCGAGGATGCAAACTATCCGCTGGATAAGCGCTTTGGCGGTGCAGAATATGAGACACTTGCAGCATTCGGTTCCATGCTGGCGATAGATAATCTGCCTGCTGTGAACTATGCCAACCAACTCTGCAACCTCCTTGGCTTGGATACGATCTCAACTGGCTGCACTGTTGCCTTTGCCATGGAGTGTTTTGAAAAAGGCATTCTCACCGAAGAAGATACCGGCGGCAGATCAATCGGTTTCGGCGATGCCGAAGCGATGATTTGGCTGATTCGTCAGATCGCTGCGCGAGAAGGTATTGGCGATGTTCTAAGCTTAGGCGTTAAACGGGCTGCCGAGAAGATCGGTCGGGGTTCTGAACGCTATGCCTTTCATATAAAAGGCCAGGAGCTTGGTTTGCACGACGGTCGTGGCAAGACTGGTATGGGACTTGGTTTTGCTCTGGGCGCCACTGGTGGTGATCATATTGAAACTCCACATGATGTTGCCTTCCAGGGTGAAGGGATAAGCAAGCTTTTCCCAATGGGGTTGTTTGATCCGGTCGATCCGGTGAAAACCGACGCAGCCAAAGTCCGTTTCTTCTACATTGGTCAAAAAGCATGGGGAATTAACAATTTATTGGGGCTGTGCAATTTTTGTTCGGTACCGATCCACGCCTTGACTTTTACTCGCCTGGTGGAAGCGGTGCAGGCCATAACCGGTTGGGACACCAGCCTGTATGAGATTGTACTTGGTGTCGAGAGGGCCAATGTCATGTCTCGGGTCTTCAACA
This sequence comes from Desulfofustis sp., assembly GCA_030145365.1. Taxonomy (GTDB): domain Bacteria; phylum Desulfobacterota; class Desulfobulbia; order Desulfobulbales; family Desulfocapsaceae; genus JABDQA01. The sequence goes on from JAQYVS010000273.1 coordinate 7,088, forward strand.
ATCGTTGTGGTTTTACGCCGGACGACGACACCGTTATTCGCCGCTGGTTTGAAAAGATGCCTGCCGGTCCGCTTAAAGGCATGCGGTTTGATCCTGAAACATTCAGGGGTTGGATCGAGCTTTATTATGAGATGTCGGGCTGGGATAAAGATGGAAGACCGACCCGGGGCAAACTGGTTGAACTCGGTTTGGACTGGCTTACAGAAGGTGAAGAGGGCAGGGTATAACAACGATTTTGTACCCTGTCTGTTGTTAATTTATAGAAGGAACTTATGGAGGAGTAAGATGTCAATTGGATTTGTAGGTGTTGGCCTGATGGGAGGACCGCTGGCGCGGAATCTGATCAGGGCAGGAAAAGACGTACTGGTTTTTGATCTCAGTGAGGAAGCGGTAAAACGAACGCTGGAGTCTGGTAGCACAGGTAAGGCTGCTGGTGCAATTGCTGAGCTCTCTGGCTGTGACACCGTCTTTACGAGTCTGCCAATGCCCCAGCACGTTGAAGGGGTGATGCTTGGCGATGATGGTCTTCTTGCCCAGATGAAGGCAGGTGCTGTTCATATCGAGTTGAGCACCATTGATCCGCAAACTTCAATGAAGCTCAGAGATGCCGCCTCGGCTAGAGGAATTGGTTTTCTGCAGTGCACCCTCGGAAAAACTCCGGCTCATGCAGAAAAAGCTGAAGAACCGCTCTTTATTGGCGGTGATAAAGCCCTGTACGAACAGCTGGCTGAATTATGGCCGATTATCGGCTCGCCGTCCTATTACATGGGCGGTGTCGAAGCCTCATGTGCGGTTAAACTGATCAGCAACATGGTTGGTATGGCAAATCTGGCTGTTCTTGCCGAAGGAATGCGCGCCGGTGAAAAAGCCGGGATCGAGAAGAACGTACTGGTAGAGTTGCTTCAAGATACCGGTGCCAGAAGTTTCCAGATGGATGTACGCGGTCCTTGGATTGCCCAAGATGATTTTGATAACCGTTTTGGCCTGGATCTGGCTCTAAAAGATGTCAGGCTTGGCTGTGAAATGGCTCGATCATGGGGGCTCGACCTGAAAGCAATGGAAGCTGTCCTTGATCTATACAAACAGGCATCTGCTGCCGGGCATGGAAAAGAAGACTGTAATGCCGTGTACAAGGTGATCGGTTCCTGATGTGCACGAGAACAGGAACTGACCAAAAATAAAAAATCAACAGTTGGGATCAGATATGACAAACGGACAAACTATTTCCGAGCATAAGTCGGGGGCTCGGGTTGCCATTATTGTGGCGACTGTATCGTTCAGTCTTTATGTGATTAACATGCTGATTGGCAAAGGAAACATCGTTTATGGATGGGAGATGTTTCACATCGGAGACATCGGTGAGTTTTTCATGATGTTTGTTGCATCAATCGCATTTATCGTGGCTGCTCTTTTTCGAGAGGCAGACTGGAAAGCAAACCCCGAAACAAACAACAACTAGAACAGGAGAAGAACATGGAAGAGCGCAATGAAATGCAAGAGGTAAAAAATAAAGATCGTCGTCGTTTTATGAAAGTCAGTGCAAAAGTTGGTTTCACTGCCGCAGTGGTTGCCTTGGGTAACGGATTTCTATGGAACAAGGAAGCGGTTGCACAGATGGGCAATGAAGAAAAGGAACGCCAGAAGGCTGCCAAGTACACGATGAACGTGGCCACCGCTTACATTCTCGGGGCCTCCAGGTCCTATCCGATCATGCAGCTGGATTTCAAGGAGAATGTTCAGAACGCAACCAACGGCCAGATTTATGTAAAACTGGCTCCGGGCGGACAGCTAGGCGCTGGTAGTGCCCTGGTCCAGAAAGTCCAGGCGGGTACGATCCAGGCGGCTCAGCACTCCATCTCTAACTTCGCGCCGTTTGCACCGGCTGCTGACGTAATCAACATCCCGTATATGTGTGGTGAAAACCAGCAATTCATCAACCTCGTCACCTCCGATACATGGAAGTCTGAGCTTAACCCGAAAATTGAAGCCAAAGGGTTCAAGGCGCTCTGGTATGTCAACATCGATCCGAGAACGTGTGCAATCCGCAAAGGCGTTGATGGACCG
>JAQYVS010000303.1 GCA_030145365.1 Desulfofustis sp.
TATTTTTCCAGGACTCCGGTCTCCGCCACTTTTATGGCGGTATTAAGAGCAGTTTGTCCGCCAAGGGTCGGAAGCAGCGCATCGGGGCGTTCCTGCTCAATAACTTTTACCACCATCTCGGGAGTGATTGGCTCGATATAGGTAGCATCGGCCAGACCTGGATCGGTCATTATGGTTGCCGGGTTTGAATTGATCAGAACGACTTCATACCCCTCCTCTTTGAGGGCTTTTACAGCCTGGGCCCCGGAATAGTCAAATTCACAGGCCTGGCTGATGATGATTGGACCTGAGCCTATAATCAGAATTTTTTTTATGTCGGTTCGTTTCGGCATAGCACTCTATAAGTAGAAAGATTGCCGGTGTGTGTCGGCAGCAAACAAAATAATCAATTAAGCCTGATGTCTGATCATTTCAATGAAACGGTCAAACAGATACACGGCATCGTGCGGTCCCGGTGCGTGTTCCGGGTGGTACTGCACGGAGAAGGCGGGAAACGTTTTATGCCTCATCCCTTCGCAGCTGTTGTCGTTGAGATTAATATGGGTCAGTTCAACCTGCTCCGGGTCAAGAGTATCCATGTCGACACAGAAGCCGTGGTTCTGAGAGGTTATTTCTATACGACTGGTCGCAAGATCTTTAACCGGCTGATTGCCGCCCCGATGACCAAATTTCAGCTTGTAGGTTGAGCCGCCGTAGGCCAGGCCCAGCATTTGATGACCAAGACAGATGCCGAACATCGGTTTTTTACCGAGCAGTTCCCTGATCGTATCTACAACCCCTTCAACACCTTCAGGGTCACCCGGCCCGTTGGAGAGAAAAATGCCGTCCGGATTCATATCGAAAACAGTTTTGGTATCTGTTGTTGCCGGGACCACCTGCACTCGGCAGCCTTTGTCCTCAAAAATTCTGATTTGGTTATATTTGATACCAAAATCGAAGGCGACGATCTTCAGCTCTGATGCCGAGGCTTTTTTTGAAAGCCCGGTTCCCGGAAGCGGTTTGTTATCAACCCAGGTATACGGCTCGGTGCAGCTTACCAATTTAACCATATCCTGCCCTACAAGGCCCGGCCACTGCCGAGCTTTTTGTATCAGGGACCCAGGATCAAGATCCTGGGTGGAAACTACTGCTTTCATGGCTCCGGCGATGCGGATATGTCTGACCAGGGATCTGGTGTCAAAGCCCTCCACCCCAAGGATATTAAATTCGGTTAAAAAATCAGCAAGGGATTGAGTTGACCTGAAGTTTGACGGTAATTGCTGGTATTCCTTAACTAAAAAGGCCTTGGGATGAATCGAGGAAGACTCCATATCCTCAGGATTTACCCCATAAGTGCCAATCAGCGGGTAGGTCATTGTTACAATCTGGCCAGTATAAGACGGGTCGGTAAGTATTTCCTGATAGCCGCTCATCGAAGTGTTGAAGACGATTTCTCCAACCGTTTCGCCGGATCCAGTAAAAGAAGTCGCCTCATAGACCGTTCCGTCTTCCAGGGCAATAAGTGCTTTCATATGTTTCCTTTTTGTTGTGGCGGCCTACAGGACGCAGATCTGCATCAAAATATGGTGCGCAAATAGAACACTTGGTAATAGACTTTTAATAGTGAAGGACAAAATCTTATTTTACCAACACAAAACATTAATAATTAACTCGGAAACAGCATTGACGTCAACCATATTCGGGCAGGTATCAGAAGGTTTTCGGATTACTGCATGGGGCAAAGTGTTTATGAGAAATTATTGAGAATTCTTAAAAATTGCAGTGCCATAGGCCAGTACTTCGACACTGCCGACCTGATTTTTACTGCCTTTGTAAATGGAGCTGGTTTCAATCCGAACATTGACAATTTCAGCGGCGTTCGGGCAGGATTCCTTCAGGCGAAGAATAGCCTCACGCCTGGCCCTGTCCAGCAGCGTTTCATAAGGATTGAGGTTGCCCCCCAGGAAGCTGATCAATGTGGCGACTACCCGTTTGAAATAATCAATCGAAATGACCACGCAGCCCTGTACCAGTTTCAATTCGCCTATGTCGTCTTCTGCAAAACTCGGTGCTCGCCCAGTTGTAATTGATAGGTGGGAAAGCTGATGTTCCCGTTTGGTGATCGATCGGTAATGGGCTTTCTCAAATGCTCTGCCGAAAAAGAAGCCGCAGCAGATCAGCACACCGAAGATGATCAGGCCATTCATGACTATTTTACCGTCACTGCGGTGCCGTAAACATAAATCTCGGAGGCTCCGGAGGTAACCGATGAAGTTGAAAAACGAATATTGACCACAGCGTTGGCACCGAGGTTTTCAGCCTCTTCTTGCATTCGATTAAGTGCCTGGTCCCTCGATTCTGATAAAAGTTCGGTATATCCTTTGAGTTCACCACCGAAAACGTTTTTAACCCCGGCCATGATATCCCTGCCCACATGTTTTGCCCTGACGGTACTGCCCGAGACTATGCCATGGCTGGAAATGATTGTTTTTCCGGGTATCGTTTCAATGTTTGAGAGATACATAGTGAGTTCCGTTGAAAATGTGAGGCATGACTTTACCATGTTTTTATCTGACTTGCTCAAAAAGCTCTGCCACTTGAGTTCGGCCGGAACTCATGGTAAAGCACTGGCATGATAAATAAAGAGGTAAATAATCTGAGTGAACCAAACAGTGCTAGCTGGCTGGAGTTGGTTGAAGCGGGGATCGGAAAACTGCGCGTTGATAGATTCCGGGCGCTGCCAGGTGAAACCTGGTGTGTACTTGGCAATAATCAGTCAGGTATTGATCAATTTATCGAATTGCTACGCCCAGACGTGGAGCCCGATTCAGCACGCACACGAAAGCTTCCTGATAATCTCGGACTGGTCAGTTTCAAAGACCAACAGGAAATTTTTGAGAGCGAAGTATTAAAAGATGAATCTGATTTTATCGACCGGATTGATCCCGGAACCCAGGCCCGTAATTTTTTAGGAGAATCAGAAGATACAGCCGCACTGGCAGATCAGTTTCAGCTTACCCATGTGTTGGACAGCGGCTATCGGCAGCTGAGCTCCGGAGAAAGCCGTAAGTTATTGATTTTGAAAGCGATAACCGACGGAGCAAAACATCTGCTCATCGAGAACCCATACGATGGGCTTGATTTTGGATCATGCGAAGAATTTAATCGGATCATGGAATTGCTGGTCGACCAGGGGGTCAATATTCTCATTGTTCTTTCAAGCCGATCAGATATTCCAGACTGGTG
>JAQYVS010000323.1 GCA_030145365.1 Desulfofustis sp.
GATAGCTGGTGGAGGGCATGCACACATGATGATGCTCACCCGTATGAAGGATTTTGTAGATAAAGGCTATGAGGTTACGGTAATAGGCCCATCAGAACATCATTATTACTCAGGAATGGGGCCAGGCATGCTTGGTGGAACTTATCAACCTGAGGAGATCCGCTTTGCAACCAGATTCGTTACCGAAAAATTTGGCGGCACGTTCAAACTGGCAAAGGTTTCCGGAATAGATCCTGTTAATCAGCGAGTCCAACTCGATACTGCAGAAGAAATTTCTTATGATGTGCTGTCATGTAATCTTGGTAGTCAGGTTCCCGAGGAAATGGTCAGTGGTCCCCTTGACGACATATTTTTAGTCAAGCCGATCGAAAAGCTGCTCGATGCTCAGAAACGAATAAGAGAACTCGGTTCCCGTAAAGATATCAGGATAGCTGTTGTCGGCGGTGGACCGTCTGCGGTAGAAATAGCAGGAAATATCTGGCGTCTCAGTTGCCAGCCTGAGATGCAGAAAGTTGCCATCAGCATTTTTGCTGGTCGGCGGTTGATGCCTCATCACCCGGAAGGGATACGGCGGCGAGCGTTTGAATCTCTGCAGACACGATCAATCCAGATCATTGAGAATACCCACATTCAGACTATAAAGACGGGACAGGTTGTGGATGACAAAGAAAAGGTGTACGATTTTGACATCATCTTCGTTGCGGTTGGTGTCAAACCAAGCCGAGTATTTGCCAAATCCGGATTACCATGCGGGCCAAACGGTGGCTTGCTGGTAAATCACTATTTGCATTCTTGTGATTATGACAACATCTTCGGCGGTGGTGACTGTATTCATTTCCAGGAGAAACCGCTGGATAAGGTAGGAGTGTACGCAGTCCGTCAGAACCCGGTCCTTGTCCATAACCTGATGGCCAGATTGGAAAACCGAAAACTACAACCATTCAACCCAGGAGGCTCATATCTCTTAATCTTCAATCTTGGAAACGAGACCGGCATACTATACAAATGGTCAATACTGTTTGGTGGCCGCCTAGCCTACCTAATCAAGGATTATATTGATCGAAAATTCATGCGCACCTTTCAGGCGATTGAATAAAGCGCAACCTTGGCAGATTGTCCTATGAATGGTCTCATACTTGCCCGAACCAATTGCGGTAGATATTTTACCTAATTCTCAATCTGTTGATGTTCAGGAAAACCTAATTACCTGTGATTAGCCTCTGAGGAAAAATGGGCGAGATCAACACTGTTTTCAGCGACTGTTTACAGCATTATTAATCAAGCTAATAATCTCATTGTAGGCAAACTTCCCAGCCAACCGTGTCAGTGCATCCCCCAATTGATCGTTATGGTTATGAATGTCACCAATGATACGATCAATCCTGTCAGCATCGCATGAATCAGTCGCTTCTTTCAGCCTTTCCAGCAGTTCAGACGGCAAGCCTGCCAGAATCACTTGCAAATCAGCTGCTGAAAGATGCTCAGCTGCAGCTGCCTGCTGATTCTGTTTGTCATCTTGCTTATAAATATAACGAACACCAAGATGTTTAATCATCATATTAAAGATGTCAGATTCCCTAAACGGCTTACGAACAAAGTCGTTGCATCCGCTATCAAAGGCTTTTGTTTTATTTTCTTCAAAAGCACTGGCTGTCAGCGCGATTATCTTGGTATCAATGCTCGTTTGAGAATCTTTCATCAGTGATTTAATATGTTTTGTCGCTTCATAACCATCCAGCACAGGCATACGCAAATCCATCCAGATAAGATGTGGTTGCCATTTCTCCCAAACCTTAACGGCTACATGCCCATCTGCGGCATCACGAACATCAAAGCCAACTTTTCCAAGAAGAGTTACAAGCAATTTACGGCTCGGCTCGTTGTCCTCAACGACGAGCAGTCGGTAAATGGGCTGTTCCGGAGCCAAACCGATAACTATCTGCTCAGGCCCCGATGCCATCACTTCGACACTGTCAACTCTTTCAATTTCCACATCAAACCGGAATATTGTTCCCTTGCCCACCTCACTTTCTACTGTTAATTCTCCACCCATCATTTTGACAAACTTCTGGCTGATAGGTATCCCCAGGCCACTTCCCTGTTTGGATTCCTGGCCGCTCGCAGATTGTACAAATACGTCAAACACGATATCGAGCTCTTCCTGCGCGATACCTACCCCGGTATCTTCCACTTCGAAGAAAAGCCTATGCCCATCACTTTGAACCCTCAAGGTGATCCTGCCTTGTGGCGTGAACTTGACCGCATTGCCCAGAAGATTAATGAGCATCTGGCTCAGTTTACCCTGATCAGCACGGATAAACTGAGGTACATCGGCGGATCTTTCAACAGTCAGGGTCAAGCCCATGTCCACGGCACGGAGACTGAACATCTCTTCAATCACAAAGAGGAGATGATACAAATCGAAGTTTTCAGGCTGCAGGACTACCCTGCCCGCTTCAATCTTGGAAAATTCCAGTACATCACTGATCAGGTCCAGCAGATGTTCACCGCTGTGTCCTATCGATTTTAAATTGCTGAGCTGTTCGGTTGAAAGGTTGGTATCGCGCATCATCAGCCCAGAAAAACCGAGAATGGCATTTAAAGGCGTGCGCAACTCATGGCTCATATTGGCAAGAAATGTACTCTTTGCAAGATTTGCAGATTCTGCTGCATTCTTTGCCCTTGTAAGTTCTTCTTCTGCGATTTTGCGATCTGATATATCGACAATAGAACTTATAATACTCTCCAGTTTTCCACCATCATTCAAGATTGGCGCTACTGAAATCATTACATTTTTCCGCACTCCTCTGAGACTGATAAATTCACACTCATAGGTAGAAGAGATATTTTGGTGGCGTTTTTCTCTCTCCTTTGCAACAAACTCTCGGAAAGCAGGTGCGATGAAATCGATAATGTTTCTTCCTTTCACTTCTTCAGGACCGTCCGCATCAATCATCCTGACCATGGCCGGGTTAGCATAAATGGACGTGCCATCGGGTTTGATCTGGAGAATGCCCACTTCACTGTTATCAGCCAGCGACCGATAGCGTCGTTCACTTTCACGCAATTTTTTTCTCTGCCGACGGATCTGAGTATTCCACACGCCGAGTACCAAGGCCAAACAGACGACCGCAGCTAATACTTTGTACAGGAGGGTGTAATCAATCTGTTTTTCTATGGTTACAGCAATCCATTTCTGCTTAATGGCTTCCTTTTCTTTTTCCGAAATTGATGCCAGCCCCTTGTTGATGATGGTCACGAGTTCGGGCCAGTCGTTACGTACTGCGAAGTAAAGATCTTTGCCGACAGCGCCGGCCAATCTGGTCATCTTCAGGTTGACAATGCCGTTCTTGTTTATCGTGTAACCGGTCATGTTTTCATTACCGATAAAAACGTCGCTTCTGCCTTCTGAAACTGAGATGATGGCTTGTTCTGCCGTTTCAAACAAGGTTGGTAAAATATCCGTGTTGTCCTGCAGAAAACCGTGATGAGAACTGTTTTTCTGGACAGCTACCTGTCTACCTTTCAGATCGTCGACGCTGTTGCCGATGTTTGAACCTTCCTTGGTCACAAAAACCCGGTAGAATGTTTGGTGCGGATTTGAATAGGTAAGGAACTCTTTCCTTTTCTCTGTCATGCCTACGCATGGTAATACATCAACTTTTCGTATCTTTGCCTGCTCAACGGCTTCATTCCAGGTCAGATTCGGGGCAATATCCATTACGATTCCGGTGCGTTCACTGATGACTCTTACATAATCAGCGCACATTCCTCTGTAGCTGCCGTCAACATCTATGAACTCAAATGGAACAAATTCAGGATCGACGCCAAGAAGAACACTGTTGTGTTCCGCCAGCCATCGCTTTTCCTTGTCGGTGAATTCGATTTCGCCCCCAGCTTGTTTTTCCTGCTGCCCAAGCCATTTGGCGATGGATCGAAAATATAGAGAGTTGCTATCTGCCTTGAGGTTGCTCAGATGCCTGTCGATTAGAGCAAGAATTTCCTGTCTTGAAAATTTAGGTGCAGCGAAACGGAGTTCTGAAGGTCGGACGATAATCGTAGTTTTCTTGAC
>JAQYVS010000353.1 GCA_030145365.1 Desulfofustis sp.
TCAGCAAAGCTCATATTTATAGGTTTCTCCTGAAAGCCCTAATGAAGACCCGTTCAATATTAAACGGTCACTCGAACACTATCGCCCGTATTCCGCGGTTTGGAAACCAGTGCCGTAACGGAGAAATAATGGTCGAGGTACGAGATACACCCGTAAGGTAAGGAAAGAGCATAGACAAGAGGGAATAGAAGACCAAAAAGAAGGCAGACCTAAAAAGGACCCACCTGATCATCGATCAAGCTCTCATAGAAAGTAAAATGCAGATCACTAACTCAAATGAAAATTGCAGTACTCGGAAAGAACCTCAAATTTTTGGGATAGATGTGTCTCCTCCGCAATTTACCCGAAATTGAAAAGACCTCTATTAAGATTGCCAAAAGAAACCTATCAAATTTGGAATCAACGAAAAACAGGTGATTACATCAAGCCCGGCGGCCCCTCTCGATTGAAGACTATGTAACAGAGCATAAATATCAGCGTGAAAACAGTGAGATGGCATAATCTTGGTGAAATCTAAATGCGGCCATGGCGTCAAAATTGCGGCGATTTAAATCGTTAATCAAAAGGTCCATAAGCCAGCCGGCCATCTATATCTCCTCAAATAAAATTGACACCGCAGTAGGAATTATCGGAAAAGTCTCCAATCCTTGACACTGCGGGATCATACAGATAACTTGTTCCCATATACGATGTTTCTGGCGACTGGATACCCATATACGACAAGTCTGATTTTCCAGGCTTTTATATGGCAATAGGTTCAAGTGGCAATCAGTAAAAAACGCCCCCGTCATCGGTATTTTGATTGCCAGTTTGATCGACGATTATGAAAACGGCCTCGATCACGGCACGATTTCTTACATAATAGATTTTAAGCACACCAACCGAAAATTCAATGTCGGTTTTTGTCGCGCAACTGGGAAATAAACAAGAATTCCAGTTTTTCAGTCATTGGTCAATACAACCTAAAACCCAGATGATATGGGTCTGATCACAGGAGGCACAAGATGGGAATGATAAGCGATGAGATTAATTTTAAACCTCGCCTGCAGGTCATTAACCATGAACAGATTGAGCAGATTCACTGTGCAACACTGGATGTGCTGGAACGGACCGGTGTTGACATACCCCATGCAGGGGCGCTTGAGATCCTGAATGATAATGGGGCAAAGGTTGACGGTAATCGCGTGTACATACCATCATGGATGGTTGAAAAAGCCATTCACAGGGCACCCCATCGTCTGGTCTTGGGGACCCGAACCGGCCGGCGAACCATCGCTCTTGAGCGTGATAAAACTTTCTTTGGAACGAGCCTGGACTGTGTTGACTATATGGATCCCAAAACACATACTCGCAGTCGTTTTGTGAGTGAAAATGTGAAAGTGACCGCAGCCCTGTGTGATGCCTTGCCACATCTTCACTGGAGTATGTTTATCGGTATGGCAGACGATGTATCGCCGGATGTTGCTGATCGGGTAATTGCGCGAAATGCGCTGGAGTATAGCGAAAAACCAGTAGCTTTCTGCAGCAAGGATACAGCCAACAGCAAGGACATTTTTGAAATGGCCTTGTTGCTATGCGGCGGCAGGGAAAATTTTGAAAGGGTTCCCTGTCTGCTCCATTATTCGGAGCCCATCTCTCCTCTGGCCTACTATGGTCCCGCTGTGGATAAGATCCTATACTGTGCACAAAACCGTATCCCGGTAATCAATTCGCCAGCTCCTCAAGCGGGTGGCACGGCACCGGCGACACTGGCCGGCAGTGTGGTTCAAGGCAATGCCGAAACGCTCAGCGGTTTAGTGCTGCACCAGTTCACTAATTCGGGAGCCCCGTTTGTCGCCGGGGCATTTACAACAATCATGGATATGCGCACAACCGTGTTTTCTTATGGTGCCTGCGAGATGTCACTGATGACGGCGGCGCTAGCCCAGATGGCACAGCACTATGGCCTGCCATTTTTTGGTACGGCCGGTGCCACGGATTCGAAGTTCTGCGATGCACAGGCCGGTGCGGAGGCAACGTTTCAGTGCTTGATAGCTGCCGCTACAGGATCCGGTTTGGTACACGATTGCGGCAGCTGGATGGATCATGGATCGCTGGCAAGCCCGGAATTTATGGTACTAGTCAATGAAATTGTCGATGCCGTGGATCATTTCATGAAAGGAATACCAATTGACGACGAGCATCTAGCCCTGGACCTGATTCACAAGGTCGGACCGACCGGCAATTATGTCCAGGAATCCCACACCATGGAGCATTTTAGAGAAATTCGCTATTCTGAATTGTTCGACCGTAACATCTATGCTGATTGGGAGAGGGCGGGGGCAAAACGTTTTGAGCAGCGGCTCCAGGAGATGACACTGGAGGCGATGAAGCATCGACCAACGCCTCTGGATGACGACGTTGTCAAAGAGCTCGACCAAATGCAGGCATCATGGAAATAATCTGATCATTGCAGAGAGGTAGATGATGAAAATTACAAACGTAAACGTGACACCGGTCAACATCCCTCTGGAAGTTCCAATTTTTTGGACAGGCGGCTATTACCCTGGCACTTCCAAGGCGATTGTAGAAGTGGAAACCGATGAGGGGCTGACCGGCCTGGGTGAGGTGCCCTCGGCATATTTGGCCCAGGTGGTTCAGGACTTAGCGCCACTAGTGATCGGCAAGGATCCGCTGGATATCACCGGTATTGAAAATGTGTGTGTGCCGCCTTGGCAGATTGTCCAGAATACCGATGATAGCTCAGCGGTGACTGCCTTTGGTGGGTTGGAAATTGCTTTATGGGATATTAGGGGCAAAGTATGGAACCAGCCGCTATACAACCTATTGGGCGGGGCCGTGAAAAAGGAGATTCCCTTTACGGAGTACTTTGCTTACCGAGTGAAAAAGGATGGCATCGGTGGGGAAATGGATCCCGGGGCGGTGGCCGATTACTGTGTCCGCATGAACGCGGAACATGGCTCCACATTTTTTGAAGGTAAATTGATTCTGGGCGACCCTCAGTTGGAAATCGACACGGTGAAAGCCATGCGCAAAGCCCTGGGGCCGCGGGCAATGATCAGACTGGACTCCAACATGCAGTGGTCCTTATCGACGGCACGTCATGTTCTGCAGGAGATTGAGCCTTATGATATACAAAACTATGAGGATCCGGTGGCGACATTTGAAGAAATGGCCAAACTGCGCCAGCATTCCCGCATTCCATTTTCTACCCATGTGCCGGATATTCGTCGGGCCGTGGCTTTAGGTGTGCCGGACAACATCGTGGTCAATTTTGCGGTTCTGGGCGGTATTAACCGGGCGATTCGTTTCATCGGCGCGTGTGAGGCCATGGGTATCGGGTTCTGGTGCTACAGTGGTGACACCGGTATCTGTACGGCCGCTTATCTGCACATGACCGCGGCGATGCCTTGGATGCATGAACCCAGCCAGTCTCTTTTCCGGTGGCAGGTCGGTGATGTAATCCAGGGCGGCCCCTTCAGACAGAAAAACAACGTCATCCCCGTGCCGGAGGGTCCCGGACTGGGGGTGGAATTGGATCGGGAGGCATTGAATCACTGGCACCAACACTACCTCGAGCATGGTCCTCTGGATCATTTTTATAACCCGGACAGACCCGGTTGCTTTAA
>JAQYVS010000380.1 GCA_030145365.1 Desulfofustis sp.
GCTCGCCGCTTATACCGCGAGAGCCCCTATGCCATTCTGGGGATTCACGAGGGCCCCAGTTCGCTTTTTGAGGGTTCCTGGTATCTGCGAGGCTTATCCGAGTTCATGATGGATTTGGCAGCCGATCCGGAGATGGCGCACGCACTTTTGCGCCATCAAACCGAGGTGGCCAAAGCTACTACCGCCCTGTTCCTGAAAGAGGTGGGGTCGTACATTGACATCTACCGGGTGGGGGACGACCTGGGGATGCAGAGCGGCACGATGATCTCACCCGAAATGTTCCGTGAGGTGGTCAAACCGTATTTGGCAGAGTACTATGCCATGATTCACAATATGACCGATGCCCGGCTCATGCTTCACTGCTGCGGCAGTGTGCGCTCAATCATGGAGGATCTCATCGAGATCGGCGTCGACATTCTGCATCCGGTTCAGGTCAGCGCCAAGGATATGGAACCTGAAGAACTCAAAGCCCAGTTCGGCGACCGATTATGCTTTTGTGGTGGCATCGACACTCAGCAAGTGCTGCCACATGGGACGCGAGAGGAGGTACAGGAAGAGGTTCAACGTCGCATACAAGAACTGGCCCTGGGCGGCGGTTACTTGTTGGCTGCTGTCCATGCCATCCAGCCGGATGTGCCGCCTGAGAATGTATGCACGATGTTCGAGGCGGCGTTGGCCTACGGGCGGTATCCCATCACCGCCAATAATAAAAGCGACTAAATTTCACATGGCCAACGAATCACCATGTCAGGCAAGCTTGTGATTACATACATTATTGTACATGCAAAGAACCAAAAAATTGAAAAGGCCTCCATAAAAGATTACCAATTCAAACCTGCGAACATTTACGTCAGGGGAAACAAATGACTTGATCACTCCCGGCGAGCCCCCTCAGGTTAAGACTTTGTAACAGAGCATAATATATATGTGAATTCAGTGAGTTGACATAATCAGTGTGAAATCTTAAAACAGCCACGCTATCAAGATTGTGTTGGATTGATTTGCTAATCACAATGCCCTCAAGCCATCCTGCCATTTATATCGCCCCTGATGAAAATGATTCCACAGTGGAAATATCAAAGGAAATCTCCAATCCTTGACACAACCGGATCATATAGATAACGTGTTCCCATACAGGCAATGAAATGGGGGCGGCAATTCTATGTTCACCTTTAACCTGAAGGAGGAGGTTTCATGACAAAAGCGGAAATGATTGAAAAGATTGCAAAGGATGCGGGGATATCAAAGGCTGCTGCAGCCAAGGCGCACGATTCATTCCTTGACGGAATTAAAGGTGGGCTGAAAACACGCGGCAGCAAGGTAACTGTCTTCGGTTTTGGTACATTTAAAAAGGTCTATCGTAAGACCCGCAAGGGACGTAATCCTCAAACAGGCGAACAGATAAAAATCAAAGGAAGAAATGCAGTAACATTCAAGGCCAGTAAAAATTTAACATAAGTTTGCCAAAGACAATTCCTTTAAGGCAGGGTGAATCCTATCGAGGACTCACCCTGTCTTTTTCATTTTATCCATACAAATTTTCAATCCACCTCATCGCTTCTGTGTCACTGACTTTTCCAAGGTATCTCTGTGTGGTCGACAAATTTTGGTGCCGTAACAGGACCTTGGAAATTATTTCGATTGGGGTGCCTGCACGACTCGCATATGTGGCTGCATGACGCCTGAGATCGTGTGGCCTTAGATGAATTCCAACAAGCTTGCCGGCCTTGACGACAATCGACCAGGCCGCTGTATAGCTTATCGGGAATATTCTGGATTGAGGTTCTATACCGGTGGTCTGGATGTAATCTTTGAGGCGGTCGGATATCTTTTGCGGGATGAAAGCAACTTCAATTTCTCTTCCACCTTTGGTATCAGACAAGATCAGTTTGCAGCCCTCACAGTCCTTTGGACGGAGATTCAATACCTCACCAATTCTCAGTCCACCGCGTGCCATCAGTTTACCATAGGTCATTGGCAACACTATCAGGGTAAAACAGAGCCTTTCAAGATCAATATTCTCGATGCCGGATGTGAGGGAAAACTAATGGGGGTTAGTGTAAGAGTTTTTATTATCGAAGAGAATGATACCGTCCATAAAATTACTTATGCGATGTACAAACGTATAGTGGCCCAGGAACCTGATGCGCGGCTAAAACAATATGCCGGTCGAAGAGTACGATATTCCGAACAAGGGTGAGCAAATGATTCGTTATTATGGCTATTACTCGAATAAGTCACGGGGCTTGCGGAAGAAGGTGGGCATGGATGATGCAGTTCCGGCACTGATCGTTGCAAAAATGGCACCCAAGGAATTTCGTAGAAACTGGGCGCGTCTGATTCAGCAATTATACCAGGTGGACCCCTTGTTGTGCCCGAAGTGTCAGGGTCCTATGAAGGTCATCGGATTTATCGAGGATGGTGAGATCATCGAAAAAATATTGCGGCACCTCGGGCTGTGGAAAACAAGGAGCAATGACCCGCCTAAATCAAGCAATAAGCAGCTCACCAACCGTAAAGGAGAACTCACCTACGATATCGCATATTCACAACTGCCGCCAATCGACTACTGGACCCAGTAAGTTCCCGGTTGTTCGATAATTGACAGGTTATCCAGTATAACTGCGCCTATAATTGGCCATTTCCGGGACCATGATAAGGAA
>JAQYVS010000113.1 GCA_030145365.1 Desulfofustis sp.
AGGCCGCTAACAACGATGCTTTTCTTTTCATACTTTTGCTCCCTCTTGTTTACTTTTACTGACTACCCCTCAGACAAAACTGCTGTCTAAAAGACACTGAACAACTTCCATTTGAAATGAGTCATCTTGATAAAACAGAACTATACATACAAACCGCTCAGAACATAATCAAAACGTATCGGTCCTGCTCAACGTACGGAATCTCCGATCACCTTACTCGGTAAATGAAATAACTGGTAAATATTAATCATAAAAAAATCAGGCCACAAGTCAAGCCATTTCCAAATTTGACACCGGAGGATTTCGAAAATATATCTATTAAATATACTAATAATCACTCTCCAATCTGCTGCAAAAAAGGCTTTATTAGACAAACCATCATAGAGGCTGAAAGACAATGAACCCAAATAGTGAGCATGCTCATCCTGAGCCAGCTCTAGATAGTTATACAAGAGACCTGCTCGAAGCCTTAGGTGACGACGAGTCCAGCTCCAGAAACAATCCGGCAGACGAGGCACGGGGCCAGGTAGAGCAGCTCCTCACTCAGGCCATGGGAAACGACTTCACAACACCAATTGTTAATCTCTTCACCTTTTTGCTCCGACAGAAACAGGAGCACGCGTGTTCACCAACTGCGTTTGGCATCGACCGGGCAACACTTGAGCGCCTTGCCTTGAAACACCAGGAAATAGACGAGCACATGGTCAGCCTCGGCGGCAGACTCACTCAGGCGTTGCCTATTGCAGCAGAGGCCAATGAACGAGTTGATGCTTACCTTCAAGACCAGGAGGAGATTGCTCCAAGCGGCATCGAAACCTGGGACACGATACTGGAAAATCAGGAGAGAATAAAGAAAAAGCTCTCTATTTCAGACGATGAATGGAACTCGTTTCAGGGGCAAATCCGCAATGCCATCGACTCCATCGACACCCTGGCCGAACTGATCGACTTGCCATCATCGGCAATCGAATCGATTGCCAGGGTCACTCAAACCTATCGAATGCGGCTGACTCCCTATTACACCAGTCTGATCATGGCCGCCAACAGCAACGATCCAATCATGCTTCAGGCAATCCCCACGGGTGAGATGATAGACAATGCCGGCATTGAAATACCGCCGGTCGCAGCCGATCATTCACCGGCCCGACTGATCGATCAATTTTATCCCCGGGTTGTGACTATCAAGGCCACCAACATGTGTGCAATGTATTGCACCCACTGTCTACGTCTTGCCCATATCGGCCGCAAAGACCAGATCTATTCACGGGACGCTTACACCGAGGCACTTAACTACATCAGGGCAAACGACAGAATCAGAGACGTTCTGGTGACCGGCGGGGATGCCTTCGTTTTACCCAACTCGATGCTGGAATGGTTATTGGACGAACTCGATGGGATTGATCATGTAAAAGTCAAACGGCTCGGGACCAGGGTTCCGGTGACCGTACCGATGCGTGTCGACGATGAACTACTTGACATTATAGAAAAAAGCAACGACAGAAAACCGATCAGAGTAGTCACTCAAATTAATACCGCCCAGGAAATAACCCCGGTTTCCCGGGATACGTTCCGGCGTATATCAAAACGTTGTTTCACCATTCTCAACCAGGCTGTTCTGCTCAAAGGTATAAACGACAGCCGGGTCAAAATGTGGAAGCTCTGCGAAACGATCCAGGAAGCCTATGTCAGGCCCTATTATATTTTCAATTGCAGCTATCGAAATCCGCAATTCAAACACTTCAGGGTCCCCATTGAGGTGGGCAGAGATATCGTCGAATCGATGTACGGTAATATTTCAGGCGATGCAATTCCGCGCTACATCGCCACAGCTGGCGGCAAGATCCCATTGCACCGATCCAACGTGGTGAGCAGCGACAACAACACGTATGTTCTGAAAAAACCATGGAATAATCAGGAAGCCAGCTATCCCGATGCTGACCCCGCACTCTATGATGACCAGAAATTAAGTTTCGCTCATTACGACAAATAATCCTCGATACTATCCTCCAAAATAAAAAAGGCCCCGGGAACCTCCCGGGGCCTTTTTTATTTACGATTGTATGATCAGTTATTTAGCAATCCGGACCCATGAAGCCTGGGGACCTTTATCACCAAACGATTCACCGTAAATAACGGAATCTCCTTCCATCAGATCGTCCATTTCAACATTTTTCAACGCATTTTCATGGAAATATATTTCCCGCTCGTCAAAGGTGGTGATAAATCCATATGATTCGTGCGGGGATACCTTGTTAATAACTCCGAAACTGTCGCCATCCATTGGCGAATCAATATGTTTCTTGATCTTCCTTTTCTTCCTGAGAATCTCCTTGAGTTGCAAAGTAAGGACATCAAACGCTTCAATAAGTAACGGACGAACCTTGTCACCTTTTCTGGTAACCACTACCGTGTCGTTCGGTACCGAGGCCACTATTTTGACCTCGAAACCGCCCTCTTTATGATGAGTTGTAGCTTCAATTGTTACTCTGAGGTGCAGCACAAAACTGGCGTAGTTCTTGAGTAATTTCTCCTTTTCCTCTTCAATTTTAATTTGCCAGCCTTTTTTCAACTCAACATTACGGGCTTCGACTTTCAGTTCCATAGATTTCCTCCATCTAGTGTTCCAGCAACATCAGTTGCTAAAAACATGCGCCCCGGCAAGCGGAACGCGCCACAACAAACCATCCCCACTGCAATACAGACAATAGGGAGGCAAAAAATTACAATTAGGATTTTGAAGGGTTTTAGGTTTGATTAGAAATAATCGTGGTCTTAACACTAGGGTTCTCTGATGCTCCAAAAAAAAATTATCAGTTTTGTGTCCCTGTTCTTTTACTATATATTGCGAGCGGACAGAATCAAGTAAGATTGATATTTTTTAGTGTTCCTAACTTATTTTTCATTGCGATTTACAACTACCCCCATTCTTTGCTTCTCAGGTGAATATGAATGTGGTAAAAATAAGAGATTATGAACGTATATCGGCGAGGTTTTATCCATGAACCTCGGTAAAATTGGTATCATTCTTCTCAATATGGGAGGGCCGGAAAAACCTGAAGATGTCAGGCCCTTTCTCTTCAATATTTTTTCAGATCGAGAAATCATCCGCCTTGGCCCAGCCTTGCTTCAGAAACCAATTGCCTGGTACATAGCCAGGAAACGTGCACCTAAGAGCATGGCCACCTATGCAAAAATCGGGGGGGGATCACCAATTGGCCGGATTACTCAAAATCAGCAACGGGCTCTCGAACGAGCTCTTTCACATGCAGGTGATTTTGTCGTGACAACGGCAATGCGCTACTGGCAGCCAACGACAGAAACAGCTCTGCAGTATCTGGCAGACAAACAGCTGGACGTCATTGTGGCTTTGAGCCTATATCCTCACTACTCCTGTGCAACAAGCGGATCTTCGTTAAAAGAGCTCAAACGCTGTCTGAAGGATAATCCGGTGTGCGATAATCTGGTGGAAATCGGCTCATGGCCGGACAATCCTGGCTACACCAAATGCCTGGCCGACAAAATCAGCACAGGATTGCAGCAATTTGGCACTGAAGATGTGACACTTTTGTACAGTGCCCATAGTCTGCCGGTCTCTTTTATCGAGGAAGGCGACCCCTACGTGGAGCATCTGCAGAAAACCATCGCTGCCCTCGAGACAATTACCGGGAAAAAAGGGACAATCTGCTATCAGAGCAGAAGCGGTCCGGTGCAGTGGCTAACACCATCAACGCCTGAGATGATTATTGGGTTGGCCGAAGCGGGTTGTACCAACGTATTGATGGTACCGATCAGCTTTGTTTCCGATCATGTGGAGACATTGGTTGAAATTAATATGCAATACCGTGATCTGGCTGCGGAACACGGCATCAAACTGAAAACCATCGAGTCTCTAAATGATGATCCCGACTTTATTGCTGCACTGAAGAGTATTGTCCTTCAATATCTTGAACGACATCACGTATCTATTCAGCGGTCTGACCGGTCTGGAAACGTCTCATCCGGACATTAAGGAGAATCCCAAAGGCAAGAAGCGTCGTTAAAAGCGATGAGCCACCATAAGATACAAGGGGCAGCGGAATCCCGACCACAGGTAAAAACCCGAGAATCATCATCAGATTGATCACCGCCTGCCAGAAAATCAGCATAACGATACCAAATGAGAGAAGCATGCCAAATCGATCCCGGGCAAATGCACTTGAATAAAGTCCCCAGAGCAGCATCAGAAAATAGACGGATATAAAAAACAGGCTGCCGATAAATCCCCACTCTTCGCTCCAGACTGCAAACGCAAAGTCGGTATGACGCTCCGGCAGAAAATGCAGATGGCCCTGGGTTCCCTCCAGATAGCCTTTACCGAATTTTCCTCCGCTTCCCACCGCAATTTTTGACTGCATGATCTGATATCCGTGGCCCATAGGATCTCTTTCCGGGTTCAGAAATGTTTGAATTCTCTGCTTCTGATAGGGCTTGAGCAGCTTTTCCCAGGCAAATAATACGGCCGCAAGCCCGGTGGTACCGAGTACCGCGTAAACAGTGAATCGCAGCTTTACAAAGATAGTCATAGACATGAAAATAAAGCCGAGCATCAAAGCTGTACCAAGATCAGGCTGCAGCAATATCAGCAGAAACGGAACAGCCGTCAGCCCTATGGGAACCACCAGCTGACGAATGGTGTAGCCGTCGGTAACCTCCTTACGGGAGTAATAACTGGCCAGAGTGATGACCAGCATGAGTTTGGCGAGTTCCGAAGGCTGCAGGTTAAAAAAACCTAGGTTGATCCAGCGTTGGGCGCCACCGGCAGTTTTTCCTATAACTAAGATAGCAATGAGAAGACCAACGACGACGATGTAGAAGACATAATTCCAGAAGTGCAGCTCCTGATAATCAAAGCCAAGAATAAACAGGATTGCCGCAAACCCCATAATAAAAAAATAGCCCTGCTTTAAGTAGGGTGGTGTTCCCCAAGGTTTCGGCGGATAAGAGGCGCTGTAGAGATTAAACAGAGCCATGCCACAGACCAGAAGAAAAAGAATCAGCAACCACCAGTCAAAATGAGCAAGAAGTCTTCGGTCAAAACGGAACATACAATTTTATTTCCTGGCTTAAACGTCTTTCTTTATGGTTTCCAGGGCTTCTTTTTCGGCCTGTTCCCTGAGATATTTTTCAAAATATTTTTTTAACACTATCCGGGCAATTGGTCCCGCCCCGGAGCCGCCGTGCAGACCATGTTCGACCAGAACGGTCACGGCTATCTTAGGGTTATCGGCCGGCGCATAACAGGTAAACCACGCATGATCTCTATATTTGTAGGGAATGTCCTGTTCTTTCAGACCTTTATATTGGGAGAGACGCACGACCTGGGCCGTTCCTGTCTTGCCTGCGATGGTAATACCTTCGATTCGCACATTGCGGGCTGTACCCCGTTTTCCCTGGACTACGCCGAAAAGTCCTTCCTGAATAATCGGAAGATACGATTTCTCCCGTTTGGACAATTCACTCACGAGCTGTGGAACCAACTGCTCAATCACTTCGCCGTCCGGTGTTGTCACTTTCTCCACAATCTGCGGCTTGTAAATCTTCCCACCATTGGCAATCGCTGCCGTCATCAGGCTGATTTGCAAGGGAGTCATGATATTAAAGCCCTGACCTATGGCAATGGACAGGGTTTCCCCTTCGTGCCATTTCTCCTTGTAGCGTTTTCGCTTCCAAGCCTTGGTTGGAACAAGACCAGCTTTCTCGTGCTCAAGTTCAACCCCGGAATGTTCTCCCAAACCAAGTTTTTTCGCATATTTTGCCAGCCTATCGACACCTAATCGCTGACCAACCTGATAGAAAAAGACATCACATGACTCGGTTATCGCCCGCTTTATATCAACGGTGCCGTGTCCGCTATGTTTCCAGCAGCGATAGAGCCGCCTACCAAAGTAATAATGCCCAGGGCAGTAAAATGTAGTGTTGAGGTCAATGACGCCTTCTGTGAGACCGGCAAAGGCAGTGACAATTTTATAGGCGGACCCCGGTGGATACGCACTCTGCACGACCTTGTTCAACAACGGATGCTTGGTGTTCTCCAGAAGAGCATTCCAGTTTTTCTTGGAAATGCCACCGATAAACTCTTCCAGATGTATGGCAGGGGCCGTAGCTGCAACCAGTAGTCGACCGGTTTCTACTTCAATTGCGACAACGGCACCTGCCTTGTCGCTGATGGCCATGTACTGCTCGGCGGCTGTCTGAAGTTCGGCATCCAGGGTCAATGTGATATCTCTGCCGGGCAATGGATCAACATTTTTCAGCTGTTGCTGTTCGAACCCCCTGGCGTTTACTTCTGTTGAGTTACTCCCCTTTTCCCCTCGCAGATCTTCCTCGCGCAACCGCTCAAGCCCGCGCTTACCGATGAGATCACCGCCTTCATATACACCGGCCTGATCCGCTTCCAGCTGCTGCTTGTTAATCTCACCGATATATCCGATGGTATTGGCTGCCAGGTCTCCATAATGGTAAACCCTGACGGGCTGTACACCTATTCTTACTCCTGAAAATTTGTATTTATTATTTTCGAGATAGGCCAGCGTCTCCCAGTCCACATCCTCCTTAAGCGTGATAGGGATATGCCGCGGGGTATCAGAACCCTTTCTGATTCGTTCCCACAACACACCAATATCTTCATGTAAAACGACAGACAACCGCTTCAACACATCATCAATATCGAAGGAATCTTCCCTGATCAGCGAGACATTAAACGACGGTCTGTTGGTGACGATTTTACGCCCTTGTCTATCAAAGATATGGCCACGGGGAGGTGGTACGGAACGAATGCGAACCCGGTTGTTCTCCGACAGTTTTCGGTAGTGATCCCCCTGATTGATCTGCAGATACCAGAAACGGGAGAGGATCACCAGCATGAAAAAGAGGATAAGACCGACGCCAATCATCGCCCGTCTCTTCAGCATATTCAATGCTTCTGGGTCGTGTTCGGTAATTTCCTCTATATCTTCTATGAATAATTTCTTTTCCATTAGACCTACCTGAAACGGTTACCTCCTTTGCTGCGAGCCACCCGGGGTACAACTCTGCGTGTCAGAAGATATTCATAAAGACTGTTAAATAAAATGAAGCAGGGGATCGTTACAATCACTAACAATATGGTTTCTCTTCCCGTTCTGTTCCATGACCATGCCGATATCAGATCCGTTGTCGTAATGTTCAACAATCCGTAAAAACCGATCTGAGCAAGAAAATAACTTGCCCCGACAAGGGGGACCTGATAGGCGGATTCTTTTACCGGGCTGTTCTGGGTCAGCATGTGCAGCACAAGAAAAACCAGGAGATATTTAACCACGAAAACACCAAGATAGATCCCTGAGATAACGTCTATCATCCAGCCGAAGGCAAAGGATAAGAAGCATCCTCTGAACACGTCAAAACGAAAGGCAATAAACGCCACCAGAATATAGACAAGATCGGGAAAACCGAACCAGGTCGGCAAAAGCTGCAGGATCGTGGTCTGAAGTACAATCAGGATTATGCCGATCAGCAAAAAGACACCGGTTTTCATTAGCAATCATCCTCCATCGATACCGATTCTCTGCTGGGTAAGCGATTGTTGAAGCGAAAGATTGAGCTGCACAAATTCCAGGCGCTGGAAATCAACCGATGGTTCCACCTCGATTTCCATAAACATTCCTCTTTTTCTATTGTGCACAGCAGTCACTTTACCAACCGGAATACCGGAAGCAAACAGACCGCCGATGCCTGCAGTAACGATTTGGTCACCCTGGGAAACTTCTGAATTCTTCAGTACATAATGCAGTAAATAGCCGTTTCCCCCAACTCCTTTCAATATCCCCCTGACTCTATTTTTTTGAACAAAAACGTCTATCGCGCTACTTGGAGCAATTGCCAGCAGCACTTTGCAATAATTGTTAGAAACATGGATTACCTGCCCGACGATACCCTTGGAATTAAGGGCGACCATTCCCTCAACAACCCCGTCATTTTCTCCCCGGTCCACAATTATCGTATGAAACCAGAAGCTCGGGTCTTTGCCGATAACCCGGGCGGTCAAGGGAGGGAAATCTGTACCTTTTCGGAAATCAAGTTCCTGCTGAAGCCTCAGATAGATGGTATAAGCTTCGCGATACTGAGCAAGTTCCTGTTCGTAGGAGTTGAGCATCGCCTTGAGACGGGTATTTTCTTCCCGGATATTGAGAAGTTTCAGATAATCATCCCAAAAATTATTTACTGCTGAACCAACTTTGGCCGCTCCTGACTGCAGGGGACCTATGATTTCGAGAGTGAGTTGATGGGAAAGACCAAACCTGCCGCCAAAGGTTGAAGCCAGTAGTATCAGGCCCAGCAGCAGTAGAAGTACAGCCAGCAGCAGGGACCGGAAACGTACGGTTCCCAGCCTGCTCTTTCTATCCTTGACTTGTTTACTCACGTTCTAACAGGTAACACTTCGCCGAACAGGAGAAGCGTACCACTAATAGATTAATCAATGGTGACTTCTTTCAGGATATCCAAATTATCAAGTGCCTGCCCAGAGCCAAGGACGACAGAAGAAAGCGGATCGTCAGCGACAATAATCGGCATTCCGGTTTCTTCTTTCAAACACTTATCAAGATTTTTCAACAGTGCGCCACCGCCGGTTAAAACAATACCCTGATCTACAATATCGGCCGCAAGTTCCGGCGGCGTCACCTCTAAGGCAACCCGTACCGCTTCGACTATTACGTCAACCTGTTCAGCGATTGCTGTCTGGATTTCATCGGCCCCAACGGTGAGCGTCTTTGGTACACCGGACACCAGGTCACGGCCTTTTATATCCATCACCTCATATGGTTCTTCGGGCATAACATTGCCGATGGTTGTTTTAATTAATTCCGCTGTGCGTTCACCTATCGCCAGATTATGTTTTCGTTTGATATACTGGAGGATCGATTCATCCATCTTATCGCCCGCTACACGAACCGATTTTGCATAGACGATACCTGCCAGGGAGATCACCGCAACTTCTGTGGTACCACCACCAATATCAACGATCATATTTGCCGTTGGTTCAGTTATCGGCAGACCGGCACCGATCGCTGCCGCCATTGGCTCCTCGATCAGGTAAACTTCCCGGGCACCCGCAGATTCCGCCGATTCTTTAACCGCACGTTTTTCTACCTGGGTAATTCCGGAAGGAACCGAAATGATGATTCTCGGATGCACCAGGGTTCTACGATTGTGCACCTTTTTAATAAAATAGCGCAACATCGCCTCGGTTACTTCAAAATCAGCAATAACACCATCTTTGATCGGTCTGATGGCATTGATGTTGCCGGGAGTCTTGCCGAGCATCTGCTTGGCTTCCTGGCCAACCGCCAGCACTTTGCTCATTCGGTTGTCCTGCCGGACGGCAACCACCGATGGTTCACGCAGAACGATTCCCTTACCTTTTACGTAGAGTACGGTGTTTGCCGTACCAAGATCTATTGCCAGATCATTTGAAAGCCAGCCGAATAGAAAATTGAATGGCGAATACATATAACCTTCCTTGTTAATAAGCAGAAATTATGTGAAATTTTTCAAGATTTCCAAATA
>JAQYVS010000135.1 GCA_030145365.1 Desulfofustis sp.
GGAACGATGGCACCTCGAAAAATCAGAATCTCTTGGTTTTAAGATCACCGTCAGAGAGTTGATATGGGAGACTAGTTGGTTATTTACAGAGAGAAGGATAGTGTGGTTGAATGAGGAGGCTGAACGCTACCCGGAACTTTCAATGCAGAAAATCGCACGGCGTCTACTGCTGGAGCATCTGAAAGAAGTCACGCAGCAGCCTGATTATTTTGCCGATTGCGGGGAAGAGAAGTATGAGCAGATACTGGAGGGAATGGGGATAACAAAAATCGAGTGAGACCTCTGCCATGACCACCATGACAAACTTAGGCAGAGCATATGTAAGGAGCGACCTCAATGAAGCAGAATCGTATACCAAGGGAACGGATTATGGAAGCATTCGCCAAACGTGGTTTTCATCCAGCCCCACCTTGCCGATCAGAGATGCAGACATCCCGTTTAGAAATTGTCACTGTGGTAGGTGTAAACCTTGAGTATCGAACAGTAAATTGCATAAAGGAGCAAATTGGTTAGCCTTAATGTGTACTTTAAAATACTCACCGAAGGTTGGAAATAGGGTTGGAAAAACAAAAAAAGCACTTACAGCCAGAAGCCATAAGTGCTTGATTTCATTTGGTAGCGGGGGAGGGATTTGAACCCCCGACCTTCGGGTTATGAGCCCGACGAGCTACCGAACTGCTCCACCCCGCGTTGCGAATTGCCAATATAGCACTAAGTATCAGAAAGTCAATCGGTTTTAGAAGTGTGAAGTTTTTTTGCCGGGGTGACCAGTGATTGCATTCTGACCATGATATCGGTGGGGAGGGGGGTGAGTTTGCCGCCTCTGGTGATCGCAGCGTGGATGGTATATCCTTTGACGAGAAGAGTTGGTCTGGGGCGGTGAGTTTCCTGCCTGGTAATCCTATAGTTGAACTTACAGGTGTATTTTTTCATTTCAGCAATTGATGTCTCTATGATCAGCAGATCATCATAAAATCCTGGGGCCTTGTAACGGGCAAAGCTTTCGGTAACCGGGAGAACGAGACCAAGGGCTTCTATTTCTCGGTATGAGCAGACCTTGTCCCGCATAAATTCACTTCTTCCTTTTTCGAAAAAACGCAGATAATTTGCGTTATAGACCACGCCACCAGCATCGGTGTCACCATAAAGAACCCGATAATCAGCGAGGTGAATGAACTCATCAGATATACTCATGTACCAACGCCTTGTTGTAATAGATGATTGATAAGTTTGTGGCCATCGATTTTAAGCAGGTTGGCGTGATTGTCATGTAAGACCTGTTCTGCAAAGGCGTGACCCGAGCCAACCTCTGTCTCCCGGGAATCGTAAAGTATTGCGAGGACGGGTTCGGCGGTGTGGGTTTGCAGAGCCAGGGGAGTATAATGATCCATGGTGACAACAACACGAAATGGTTCATTGCGGGTTCTCAGGGCACTGGTAATGGCACCAACTATGCGTGCATCAAAGTCTTCGATGGCTTGAATTTTATGGTCAAGTCGGCCTTGATGTCCTGCCTCATCGGGTGCTTCTAGATGCACGTAAACAAAGTCTTCGTTTTTAAGAGCATCGAGTGCCGCCTGGGCTTTGCCCTCGTAGTTTGTATCGATATATCCGGTAGCCCCTTCAACTTTGGCGACGGTAAGCTCGGTAAAGACACCGAGACCGTTGAGCAGGTCAACCGCTGAAATCATTGTCCCGGTAATTCCAAACCGTTTTCCCAAAGTAGGTATGGATGGCATCTTTCCACTACCCCAGGGCCAGATGCCGTTTGCCGGATTCTGTCCGTTTTGAATGCGTTTTTTATTAACCGGGTGTTCGGCTAGGATTTCCTGAGCTTTGAGCATCAGAGTATTCCAGACAGGAGTCGTGAGATAGGTTTGATGGGGCTTGGAAATATCTTTTCCTATATAATCATGGGGCGGTACCGTTGCGATATCCGGAACCAGGTCCTGAACAACAAGCAGGTGACGGTAGCTTATACCGGGATGAAAATGAAAGCGTTCGTCACCGCATTCCTGCTGAATTGCTGCAATCAGCTCAGCTGACTCCTCATTGCTGATATGACCCGCGGAGAAATCGACCATCGTGGTCTGGTTACCTCGATACTCGAGTGTGACCAGATTGCAGCGGAAAGCGGTTTCATCAGGTGCCAGAGGAATTCCCATGCTGGCGGCTTCAAGTGGTGCCCGGCCGGTGTAATATTTCGTTGGATCGTAGCCGAGCAGTGACATGTTGGCCACATCGCTACCCGGAAGATATCCCTTTGGAACTGTTGAAACTTCAAGCAGTGAAGCTTTCCGGCAGAGTTCGTCCATCACCGGGGTTGACGCTACCTGGAGCGGAGTTTTGTCGTCTAGTTCAGGTATCGGATGATCGCCCATACCGTCGCCGACAAGAATCAGATATTTCATTATCGGATCAATTGACTGGCAGATCAGTCATCCTCAATAAGTACACGGATTTTAACCGTCGGTTCGGTACATGATTCAAGAGCATCTATTTCTCTCACCGCTTTCTGGACCGCGGCTTCAGATGCGCGGTGGGTCCGCAATACAACATGGACTGGTTCGATGCCCTGGTGGCCTTTTTGAATTACCGATTTAATCGAGATTCCGTGGTTGCCTAAAATACCTGAAATGGCGGATAATACACCGGGCTGGTCCAAAACAGTAACTCTGAAATAGTAAGGACAGGACAAATCACTCATCGGAGTGATGGAAGGTGGATTGAAGTGTTTCGGAAGATAGGAAAGCGGTGGAACACGATTAACCGAAGCTGAGATAATATTTCTACTGATGTCAACTACATCGGCAGCAACTGCACTCCCGGTCGGCATCATGCCGGCACCCTGGCCGTAGAGTAGAATGTCTCCGACGGTGTCGCCGGTAAATTGAATGGCGTTAAATGATCCATTGATATTGGCAAGCATTGCAGATTCCGGAACCATGGTCGGGTGCACCCGAGCTTCAACATGATCCCCGTGATTTCTGCTTATTGCCAGCAACTTTATGCGGTAGCCGAACTCCTTGGCGAAATCTATGTCGATCGGCATGATATTGCTGATTCCTTCCACAGAGATATCGTCCAGGTGAACATTCTGTCCGTAGGCGATACACATCAGGATTGCCAATTTATGGGCGGTGTCGATACCTTCAATGTCATAGGTCGGATCCGCTTCGGCAAAACCTTTTCCCTGGGCATCTTTCAATACTTCCTCAAACGGTGTTCCATGTTCGGTCATCATTGAAAGGATATAGTTGGCTGTACCGTTCAAGATACCGCGTATAACTTCGATCCGGTTAGCCACCAACCCCTCTTTCAACGCCTTGATGACAGGGATTCCACCGCCGACACTGGCTTCGAAACCGACCTCGACGTTATTTGCCACTGCCGCTTCAAATATTTCTTTGCCATGGATGGACAGCAGAGCCTTGTTGGCGGTGATCACATGCTTGCCCTGCTTGATTGCTTCAAGCATAAATGATTTTGCCGGCTCTATTCCACCGATGAGTTCGACAACGATGTCGATTTCCGGATCATTAAAAATATCTGCGGCATCTGAGGTTAAAACAACATCTTTATATTCCGGCGGGAGTTCGGTGATATTGATATCGGCAACGCGGCTGAGCTTGATCGGAACCCCGACCTTTTGCTGCAGTTGTTCATTTTGTGTATTCAGTGTCTTGGCGAGGCCACTGCCAACGGTGCCAAAACCTATTAATCCAACACTAATCTTTTCCATATTTTAATCTGGGTGTGAAAGTTTTGAGGTTGGCGATCGCGAACGGTTGAAAACTATTCGGAATCATGAAATTGTCTGATGCGGGAAAAGTACCCATTTTCAGTATGAAAGTCAAAAATTTAGCAGAGATATTTTTCTGGCTCCCACCACTCATTTCGGCTATAATCACAGCCTGCTCATTTTCAGGATGGAAGATTCATGCCCCATATCCAACGTAACGGCTGGCTGTAAGGATTCCGGTATGTTCCGCTCCACCTGACAACAGTGCTGAAATTTAAGAATGAATGAAAAAGGAGAAACCCCATGAGTATGAATATTCTGGCATTCGGACCGAACGGCAGCGGCAAAGGAACCCAGGGAGCCATTGTTAAGGAGAAATACAATATTCCCCACATCGAATCCGGTGCTATATTCAGAGAGCATATCGGGGGCGGAACAGAACTCGGGAAAAAGGCCAAAGAATATATTGAACGCGGTGATCTGGTACCCGACGATATCACGATTCCGATGATGATCGAACGCCTGAAAAAAGATGATTGTAAAGAGGGTTGGGTGCTCGACGGCTTTCCCCGTTCCAAAGACCAGGCGATCACCCTGGCGGAGAACTTGACAGATGCCGGTATCGAGCTCGATTATGTGATTGAAATCGTACTTGATCGACAGATCTCCAAAGAGCGCATCATGGGTCGACGCCTGTGCGTAAACGACAATAATCATCCGAACCATATAGCCTTTGATGCGATCAAGCCGGTTGAAAAAGACGGTAAAATCGTCTGCCGGGTCTGCGGTGGCGATCTGAATGCCAGGGCTGATGATCAGGACGAGGATGCCATCGATAAGCGTCATAACATCTATTACGATGAAACCACAGGTACCATGGCAGCAGTTAACTATTTCAAACAGGGCAACGG
>JAQYVS010000206.1 GCA_030145365.1 Desulfofustis sp.
AGATAATGCCGGATTGCTACATCGATTTTGCCCATAAAAAGTATCGTCACCGTGATCATGACATAGTACATCGGCACAATTCTTTTTATCCGTCTGACAAGGTAATTTGTCATGTAAGGCCAGGAAAGAGCTCTATTCGGCTGCTTGACAAACGGGGTTGCCAGCAGGAAGCCACTCAGGCAGAAAAAGAGCCAGACCCCAAAGATTCCTCCGGTTCCCGTCATTGCGGTATGCTGGCCAAGCACCAGAAGGGCGGCCAGTCCCCTGATCCCATCAAGTGCACCAACGTTTGCCCCCGTTGAAGATCTCCTGCTATTGAGGTCGCTGAATGCCGGGAGGGCGCGCACCTTGATAAAGAAGGAGCCTATTAATACTATCAGGGCAAAAACCAGCGGCAGAAAGACTTCTAGAAAAACGTTATTGGTAACGAGTTCACTTTTTAAGGTAATATAAGGATCTGTTGAGTTGGTCCGGATCAACACGTGATCTTTATTAAGTGTAAACGAGGTGATGTTGTTGTTGGGGGTAAATTCTTTATAGATATCTTGGTGATCAAAAACGATATCGGGGCCGAAATTGCTTGTCAGTCTTAAGGAAAAAAGCTTGACACTACCGGGAATGTGACCGGTATCGATTCTGATTTTTCTGGCTACATGATTGTTGAGAAATACCCGCTCAGTGCTTTTGGTGTTTTTAATAAACGGTTCCGAATTTTTCTTCAGTGTCTCTCTGAAACCGGCATTCTTCACTGTGCTGGTAAAGTAGACCGCGATATGGTCATCGTGATCAAGCTCAGCCTCTATTAACAGCAATGAAAAACTAGAGAGGGCTACATAGGAGATGACAATTTTCAAACCCAGGAAAACCGTAACCGCAATAATAGCTCTGATGAGCAGACTGACCGGATTGATCATTGTATTGAAGGAAATGTTGTGTTTGACTCTTCAGAAAACCATTCTGGGACCAGTATATAGCTTACCCGTGTAACTAAAACATCTGTTTTTAATCCATTGTCCAGAGAAGTATGCATAAATATTCATTAAGCCGCGGCGGATATCGATAAACACTATCGAGGTGGCACTGGTAAAGTCGATACTTTATACTATGAAGTGCTGGTGTAAAGAATTGAAGCAAATAGTTGCTATCCGAATCTAAAGGGAAAAGGACGGTATGCCGCGAAACAGGTTACAAAAATCTTCAGGCGAAGAAGTTTTTGTTCCAGATATCTTGTATGAAGACAATCATCTGATCGTGATCAATAAACCGGCACCCATGTTGAGCCAAAGTGATGCAAGCGGCCAGATTTCACTGCAGCAGCATATCAAAGATTACATTAAAAAAAGAGATAACAAGCCGGGCAATGTCTTCCTGGGCCTGGTTCAGCGGTTGGATAAGCCGGTGTCTGGAGCCATTGTTTTTGCGAAGACCTCAAAAGGAGCAAAAAGAATTTCAGAGCAGATCAGGGAGCGTCGTTTACAGAAGTTTTATCTGGCCGTTACATCAGTCCCGAACAATTTCTCTGATGCATTGATGCGTGCAGGTAAGGGCTGGATCAGATGTCATCATCACCTGTTGAGAAAAAAAGATAAAACCTTTGTTGCAAGGCAGCCGACGGTGAATACACAGGAAGCAATCTTGGAGATAAAAACACTGTTCGTGAACCCAGCTCATGGTGTTCATCTCATTCGTTTGATTACCGGCAGAAAGCATCAGATCAGAGCCCAGTTGGCAGAGTTGGGTATGGCAATCGTCGGCGACACAAAATATGGCTCAAGAATTGCTTTTGGGGAGAACCGTATTGCCCTGCATTCGTACCTGTTGAAGATGAATCACCCGACCCGACAAGAACCGTTAACAATAAGGTGCTCACTTCCAAAATCCATGGTCTCGCTCTATAACGATGTCGAGAAAGAAACGATGAGGGCAAGTCTGGAAAAGGCCCTGGTTGAGTTGGAACATGCTTAGAGTATAGACGGCCAAAAACTAGCTATCATGTTCTGAAATACCCTGCAATGCTGAGAAGAGGATTTCCTGCATCTCAGTCACATAGGCTTGATGTTTTTCCGAATCAGGCTGTGCGGCAGACTTGAAAAAACCGTGACAACATTTCAATTGCTGTGCTGACCAGCTTTTTGTAAAGCTCGGGTTATCGGTATGAGACGGGAAACTGTTTTGTTCTGAGTAATCACGGCGTCCATGGGCCCAATCGGCCACGTGCTGATAAAAGAGCAGGGCTCGATTGATCAGGACGAAAAGCAGGGAAATGGTGCCCGCAGGGCCGATCTTGATCTGTGGACCCGCGATATGTATCCCCAGAAGCGATGCTTCATAATCCAAGCGCTTACCGCCGGTCAGTGCCCCGAGTACGCCGCCGATTGCCCCCAGAGCCGTGAAGAGACCAAGGCCATGCCCCAGGGCAGCCACATCAACGCCAGCACCGACAACCCCGCCGCCGATGCCGCCGAGCAAAATGAACTGTTGTTTGGTAAGACCGAGGAATTGCCAGGTACGTTCACTGAACAGCTCCTCGTGCAGAATTGAATAGCGGGGTAGACGGTAATCGAAAAGATTGTGCTTGAACAGCCCCCTCATCTTTTCGTGTGTACCAGATTCCAGTTCAGCAATTGTTTTTGTATAACGTTCGATCAGTTTGTTTCTGAGAGCCTGCTCGTCCGACCCGGTTTTCAGGCGGGCAGTTAATTCAAGGGTCAGGCTCTCGGTCAACAGAGTGGATAGTAATCTGGCCGTGGTACGGGTGCGGGCCTGCCAATCATTTTTTATGGCGTCGACTACTTCAGTTAAGATCTGCTGCCAGTCCTGGTCAATGGATGTCAATGCCTCGAACAGCGCTATTCTTTCTGCATAGGTGGCCCGATGGGCGTTGAAAACCCTGCTGGAATTAAAATGTTTGGCCAGCTCATCCTTCCAGTCAGCAAGATAGCGGTTCTCTTCCTGCTTGCAATTGATTACAGCCATGCGCGGTCTGCCAATCAATCGCAGAATCTCCATTTCATCCCGGTCTACCCCTCGTATCGGGCGGGCGCCGTCAACCACATAGATGATTCCAGCTCCTCGGCCGATCGGCAGCAACAATTGGTGATCCTCCGCCAGTTCTTCATGGGCACCAGTGTAACGGAGCAATTTTTCAAGTCTGATCTCACTCGATCCTTCATACGTTTTGAGTTTGGACAGAATTCTTGACGGGCTTTGAAAACCGGGTGTGTCGGTGAATCGAAGAATTTCTCTTTTGTCAATCAGTACGGGAAATGTCCGACATTTTGTCGTTTCACCGGGATATGGGCTGACGCGGACGGAATCATCTTCAGCCAGCGTTGAGAGAACCGAAGATTTTCCCTCGTTTGGATGTCCGATTATCGCGATTTCAGGTATCATTGGGGCCCGATTGGCTATTAGGTTCATAAA